>CAZITB010000014.1:13239-33030 GCA_964542055.1 uncultured Candidatus Kuenenia sp. | reverse complement strand
TTTCGCCCTTCCTGCCTGAATTATGTCACAGCTTGGCAGAAAAGAGTGTATCCGCCCTGCCACATCTGATCGCATATTCTATTTTCAATGAGCAAAAAACCTTAAAATACATCGATCTTAAACTGTCCTACGGACGCTTGACAATCGCACCCATTGGCCGATTTCTGGAATTTCTGAAAAATAGCGGCAATCTTGAAGATCACATGCAAACTCTGCGTAAAGCATTCAACCCCCTGACAGGTGCCGCACCCTGCCATATACGCGTTAAAACCCGCAGAATTACGAATCAATATTAAAAGACTTTATACAAAATTAATTTTTTCACTGCGAGAGATTGTTTGATATTGCAAAAATTCCGCCGCTGTTTTTATAGAATTCTTCATTTAGAATGAATATTCCATTTTCGGGTTCGATCCAGCTTGCTCCTGCCATTGGATGGTTTTGCTTCATCTTTTCCCAGTTCTTATAGTTTTGATGACCATTGGATTCGCATACGCCGATCTTCATTTCAGGAAGAGCAGGCAGGCGAGCTGCCACATTTTTATTCCAATCGACCAGTAACGGATTGACAGTCAGATCAGCGCAAAAACAAGGGATGTTCTTTTCATGACAGAGCTTCGCGATTTTCAAACTCATGCTCATAGTCTTGGCAATTGGCTTTAAAGCTATCGCAGTATAACCAAGTTCAATCCTTTCCTGCGCATCCTTATCGGAATGGGCACTTTCGTCAGCGGCAAGTCTTACCGGTATATCGGAAACATCTACTTTATATTCTTCTGGGAAAGGCTCTTCCATAAGAATAATTCTATCTAAAGCTCCTATAGACTGACAATAATCAAGCAACTTCATAAGACGCTCTTTATTGTCATAGCGGCCGTTAGCATCGAAATAGTAAGGCACATGGCCGTTTTCGGTATAAGGGGTCTCGATATCTTTTACCTGCTCATGGATTTCTCTGATGCGGTTTTTGTCCCATTGGAGCATCTTATCAAGATCGCCGTCTTTGTCGGGATCGGAACCTATCTTTATCTTCAAGAAAAAATAACCGTCCTTTACCGCCTGTACAATATCCTCTACAGGAACATTGTAACTCATCAAAGGAATATTAGCCAACTTATCATGTCTTTGAGACAAAGCCGGTTTTATATCAGCAGGGATCATGTCATCGAAACCGTTTATATCATTCTCTCTGCAATATAATATCCATGCAGCATTATCAACAGCCACAAGAGCGTTCAATGCAAAAGTAAGCCGAAGGTCTTTGTTATCCGTTACCTTTTTGCCATAGTCATAAACCTCTGGCAAAAGCTTGTCTAAAAGCTCAAACGGAGTTTCCCATTGAATTTGCTTTGCCAATTTAAGAGCATGGCAAGTCATCAGGTACATCATACTGTTTCCGGCGGATTCGCTGTTAGATGTAAATACTGACCCATCAGACCAGAGCGTACTTTGTGTGCCAAGACCACGGCCTTGGTTACCGTTTGAGGACTTCATGTAAGCGGTGGTTTGCCAAAGTACACTTAGGTATCCTCCCTTAAAACCAAAAGGAGCCTTAAGGGGTTCACATTCAAAGCTGGAATTCGTCTCTATTATTTTAATGCTCATTTTAATCCTTGAAAAATTCTTTTGCCTGATTCCAATCAAGTGGAAGTTTGATTTCTTTGTTCAATCCCGCTGACATCTGGGCAGCCCAGCCAATTTCCGTAACTGTCTGCGAATTGACAAAACTTAGCGATGATTTCTCATCGTTCTTGATAGAATCTATGAAATGGCCAACGCATTCACCAGTTTGGTGCTCTACAACATCCCCGGAATCGGGTGTGGTAGTATCATCTGGCCAGATATACTTTTCCAGACCCTGCTGTTTGCATTTTTGCTCATCCAGCGGAAAAATCCATTGCCCATCGCCAGCTTTTCCAGACCAATATTTTATCTTATGGCTGCGGTCAGTTTGACTATCGAAAACAAAGCCGCCTTCGGTTCCAAAGATATTGTGGAAAGCATCGTAGCCGTTACCGCTGTCTATATTGCCAAAACAAAAACCGGTCGCTCCATTATCGAACTTGATCATAATGTTGTAAAGCGGGTCGGCTTCAAATTTACGGACGCCAGGATTGGTGCTTGTCGCATAGACACTTACCGGCTTGGCCTGACTCGACATCAGATAAAGCATTACTGATATGGCATGATTTATGCCCATGCCGATGGCATCGCCCATGATATCTTTTTTCAGTTTCCAGACCTTGTCGCCTACGATATTGATTGGATGGCGGTAGTTGACCTGTATCTGGGTAATTTTACCGAATTGACCATCGGCTACCATTTTCTGTAATTTATTTTCCATTGTATCGAAGAGAAGGATGTAATCGACGAAAGTTTTAAGTTCAGGGTTTGCCTTCTCAAGCTCGATTTGCTCACAAAAATCGCTGAATTTGGTTGCACAAGGCTTTTCACAGAATACATGTTTGCCCGCCTTCATCGCCTCGATAGATTGAGGGCCATGGAAGCTGTTTGGGCTAACTACCCAGACTGCGTCAATATCGGGATTATCGATTATCTTTTTATAATCTTCGACGAGAATATCTTCACTTAAACCGAGATTTTTCAGAACCTCTTTACCACGGTCAGAATTTTTTTCATAAAGAGCAACAACTTCAGCGTCATCGCGTTCACATATCCTTTGCATTTGAACAGAGCCCATCCAGCCGGCTCCGATGAATCCAACTTTAATCTTACTCATCATTAACCTTTCAAAATATCAAGTTCAAGCTTTTCCTTAGTTCCATTATTTTTAGCTGATTTAACAGCTTTTAAAATCAGCTCGGTAGTAATTATCGCATCTTCAATAGGGCACGGACCCTTTTGCCCGTTAAGAGCCGCTGTAAAAAAGTCGTCGAGCATATCGTAATGCCCTTTATTCGGCCACGGTGGTGGACAGGTCTGTTTCCTGCCTTCAGCTATATCCTGATGAAGAGCAAGTGTCTTACGGTAGTAATCCTGTATGCCCCCGTCTGTGTGAATGTGCGGATAATCGTCGCCTGCAAGCGGATAAGTTCGCCAGAAAGGCTCACCTTCAATGCCTGCCACCCGAAGCTCTGTACAATGGTCCACTACTATAGCCGCCCCTCCGTAAAATATCTCGATCAGTTCCTTGGGATAGCCGAAAGTACCATTTACCGTAGAAACGATCACACCCAAAGAACCGTCTTCGAATTCGATATTGATAGAGTTTACCGCCCAATTGGTGCTTTTGTCACCTATGGTTGTTACATAAGCGGGCTTTAGACCGGTCAAATAACAGGCCAGGTCAACAAAATGAGTCATCTCTACAAAAAGTGTACCTTCTTCAAAGGCCCACTGCTTCCAGCTCAAGGCGTCATCATTAACCCGCAGCATGATCATGGCACGCTTATTCCAGTCATTATCGGGACCATTTAAGCCTTCCCTGTCATATCGCCATTTAGGGTTCACCGGATTTGCTTTATGTTTAAGAAATATTTGGCGAGCCTGTTTTATGGCAGGAGCAGATCTTCTGTTGTGTCCAAGGCAAAAACCTGTCCCTGTCTTTTTGAGTATTTGATAAATATCTTTAGTTTCCTGAATATTCGAGGCAAGGGGTTTTTCGGCAAATATGTGCTTTCCTGCATTTGCGAAAAGCTCAATGAGCTGCTTTCGGACATTGTGATGAGTGGCAATAACAATAAACTGAGTATCTTTGTCATCAGCTATATCCTGGGTATTTTGGGTACAATTTTGGGGATAAAACTGCTCATTTACTGACTTCAATGTATTTTCGTCAAGATCGCAGCACCATTTAAGATTCAATCTTGGATTAGATTTAATGTTTGGAAGATGCTGACCTTGCGCAAGCATGCCGCAACCGACTACTGCTATATTTATCTTATCATTCATTTATAACTGACCTTCCATTAAAGAGTGAAGCTCTTTGAGCATTCTGTCATCTGAAGTCATCCGCATGGCAGGCTCTATGCCGGGCATGCCGTAAACCAGCGTTGGGTCAATATAAGCGTTAGCCTTTCGATAGTCAAGGTTAAGTTCGGTAACAGCTATTCCGCTGTGGTGGTTTTCGGCCAGTATTTTACCAGATGAATCAATTATCATGCTCGGCGGTGTCCAGCCAGCCGTAACAATGTACAAACCGTTGTCGATGGCACGGGTACGCCAGGTGATCGGTTTGCCGCCTATTACCGGCTCGAAAATGATTTCAGCTCCCTTATGAGCATAGTACCTTGCAACTTCCGGAAACCACTGGTCATAACAGGTCTGAATCGCTATCCGGCCAAAATCAAGATCGAATACGGGATAATCTCTGCCAGCAGATACACCTTCAATGACTTCACCGTAAGTTAAATGGGTCTTGCGGTATTTGCCAACGAATTCGCCCTGGCGGCCGAATATAACCGCGGTGTTGTAGTAGTAATCCCCTTCTTGCTCGATTATCCCGCCGATCACATACATTTTATGCTCTTTGGCTTTTTGAGCAAATACCGCGCATGCAGGGCCGTTTGGGACAGTTTCAGCAGCTTTAATAAAATCTTCTAAGTATTTTTTGATTCCCTGTATCGGACAAAATTCCGTCAAAAGCACTATATCCGTCTTGAGGGCACCGGCTTGGTCAAGATAATCAGCTATACGTTTTCTTTGGTCTTCCAAGTCATTTAGCTTTTCGTCCGGATCAAATCTGACCGTCGCTGCTTTGACGGTTCTGTGCCGGGGTTTATCTATCTGGTAAACTGCCGGTTCAAAAAATTCAACTCCACCCTTATCGGCAGCCCTTAAGAAAAGGTTAAAATCACTGCCGTTATTGTCGTTTTCATGACAGAACTCAAGCTCAAACTCTATAGTATTTTCATTCTGTTTTTTAGGTCTGAGCAAATGCTTGGAGGCAGTCGCAAAAATCGATAAACCTGGATTATCGATGTTAGTAAATTCAGCTTTAATGCAGGCTTTGTACCAGCTGCCGATTTCTAAACCATCAATCATGCCACGCCACCAACCAATTGCATTTATGTCGCCATTGGACTCAATAACTAGGTTCTCGCCTGACATATTGCTTTTATTAGCAAGTTCCGGTCGTGGTGATTCAAACTGCCAATCTGATATACTTATTACTTTATTCAAAATAAAATCCTTTGTTATCATTTTTCAAAATTTCCAGAGCACTGATTTACTAGTAAATAACAAAAATAAACTAATAGCAATTTATTTTTAAAATTATTTCTTCATGTATATTTTGGAATTATTTTATAGCTTGATCAATTGTTCTTCAAGATTTCGAAGAAATTAAATTCAAGATAGTTTAGCGACTCGATATCGTGGAATGGAACGGAATATTACGACATCGCGTTTTGGTGCCCGAACAGCAGATGACCACTCGCCGCGATCTCGAGAATTTAATTCTCACCTGCGCACAGGGCGACTAGTGTCTTTTCCCGAAAATAACCCTTGAAAGAGAATTGCGAAATACCTTAATTGCCGCTAAGCCATTGATCTAATATATAAAATAGATCGTACATATCGACTTGCCCGTCCATATTGATATCACAATCTACACAAGAGGGATGATCTATAGTCGAATAAGATAAACACTGATTCATACGCGCATAGTCCAGAAAATCAACCCTGCAGTCGTCATTAAGATCGCCTTCAAAGTTTCCGGAGCAGTGTCGCAGATTATCTAATGCTAAAAAAGAAGCATAAAGAGAATCGCTCATGTCCTGAATCCTAAAACAAAGGTCATACTGCCCTTCCTCGCCCGGCTTTATTGTATATGAAAACCACTCCCAATCCTCCATGGAACTGTAGCTATCAGTGTCTTCTACACCGACTCTTAAAATTTCTATGGTCGGCTGGTTGGAATCATAAGGAACTAGTGAAATCGTGGCATAATCTGAATATGGATTCCAGTCATACGTACCAAAAAAATACTGACCGAAAATTCTGTCACCTGCCTGACATTGTAAAACTTGTGAAATCTTGACATCATTAGGACCTTCACCTGATCCATCAGTGTCTAAAATAGCAAAACGATTGCCCTCAGTTGGCCTTATCTTATCAACTTTCCATTTCAAAGTAAAACCATCTCTGATCTGGTTAGGATCTGGAACAAATTCGGTAACAGAATAAGCGTACTCATTTTTCCCGTACCTTTCTTCCCATCGATAATATTTTGTTACTATGTTATAGTCAGTTGGAATATTAAATCCGTTGGAATCGACATAATAATCCTCGAATCCGGAATTTAATATTTCAGCTGCCACTTGCGAAGCAAAAAGCCCCATCAGCAAAACAACCATCCTGATTTTAAAACGTACATTCATCCCAAAAACCTTTAATTATCAATTATTTTAACAAAAAAAATAACCAAAAGCCACATTTTTTTTAAAATTATCAAAATCCCAAGTTATTTTATCAGAATTTCTCAATCCTGCCATATCTTTTTTTTAAGCATAATCCTTATCCAAATTACAAATTTCTCTGATTTACTGCCAAATACTTATCATTTATCATGTAACGAAACTATTTAAAAGGAGAAAAAACAATGTTTTTAAGGAAAATTAAATCTCAAGGACTTGCACATCTGTCATATATAATCGGAAGCGAAGCCCAGGCTGCCGTTATTGACCCCAGGCGTGATATAGATATTTATTTCAATATTGCCAGGGAGCAATCGGTCAATATAACTCATATTTTCGAAACCCACCGAAACGAAGATTACGTTATAGGCTCTATCCCGCTTTCTGAAATCACCGGTGCCCAGATTTACCACAGCCAGGCCACTGATTTCAAATACGGCAAAACAGTACAAGACGGTGACCAATTTGAGATCGGCTCTTTGAAGTTAAAAATAATTGCTACCCCAGGCCATACTTTCGACAGCATTTCAATCGCTGTTTATGACCCCCAATTCGGCCAGGAAGCCGTTGGAGTTTTCACAGGAGATGCCCTGTTTATAGGCGATGTAGGAAGAACCGACTTTTTCCCTGATCAAAAAGAAAAAGTGGCCGGACTGCTTTATGACAGCATATTTGAAAAGTTGCTCCCGTTAGGCGATCAAACCATCCTATACCCGGCACATGGAGCTGGTTCTGTATGCGGCTCGGGAATGGCATCCCGCGAGTTTTCCAGCATCGGTTATGAAAAAATCAATAACCCCGTGCTTCAGAAAACCGATAAATCGGATTTTGTTGATTATAAAGTAAATGAAAAACATAATTTGCCGCCGTATTTTAAAATAATGGAAAAATACAATCAGCAAGGCGCCCCTTTAAATGATTTCGCTCAATATCTACCGGTTTTCAGTTCTGACAAATTTTCTGAAATGCACCATAATGGCATGCAGGTACTCGATATTAGGAGTCCTGAAGCAATTGCCGGTGCACTGATACCCGGCAGCCTATGCATTCCTTTGAACATGATCCCTGCTTTTGCCGGATGGTATCTCTCTTATGACAATCCCATCGGACTTGTAGTAGAAAACACCGACCAAATCGAAACTGCCCTGAGATACCTATATAGGCTTGGCTACGACAAAGTTCAGGGATACCTTCACGGCGGGCTCCATGGCTGGGAAGTAAAAGGAAAGCAATATCAAACCATTCCATCGATAAATGCTGCCCAGCTGGTAGAAAAGATTGAAAATCAAGAGGATTTTACCCTGCTCGATGTCCGAAGTGAGCAGGAATATAACTCTGGGCATCTGCCAAATGCGAAAAATATTTATGCCGGTACTTTGCCAGATCATTTGGATCAAATTGATAGAGATAAACAAGTTGTAACCTTTTGCGGCAGTGGCCGAAGAGCAATTATCGCTGCATCCATATTAAAAGCCGCAAGTTTTGAAAATGTCCACAATTGCCTGGGTTCGATGAAGGCTTGTTCACAAATTGGATGTCCCACAGTTTAGGAGTGACCCATGGATAACAGAATTTTTACTATATGGAAAATTTGCTTAGTATTGACAATTATTGGTTTTACTGGAAATATTGGTTACGGCCAGGAAAATATTGAACAACTCACTAATCAAACAATTTTTGAGCAGGTCAGATGGTCGCCATACATTGTCGGTGCCGGAATCGGAATTTTAACCTGGCTGACTTTCTTTTTTTCAAATAAAGCAATCGGTGTTTCAGGAGCTTTTGCCCGAACAGCTGGAATGATAGAAAAGCTTTTCCGAGGCAAAGCCGTAGAAGATAGAGCTTATTACAAGAAAAATCCACCAAAAATCAATTGGGAGTGGCTCTTCGTGCTGGGTCTCATAATTGGTTCTTATACTTCAGCAAAACTCTCAGGCGATTTTGAGATCGTCTGGGTTCCGGGCAGATGGCTCGAAAGTGCCGGCGACTCAAGATGGCTGAGATGGATTTTCGCTTTTATAGGCGGAACAGCGATGGGCTTTGGAGCTCGATGGGCCAGAGGCTGCACCAGCGGCCACGGAATAAGCGGAACTTTGCAGCTTGCGGTAAGCAGTTGGATCGCGACAATCGCTCTATTCGCTTCTGGGGTGGCAACCGCCTTGATACTTTTTAATGTCGTTTTAGGATGATCGTTATGTTGGAAAAAATTAGAAGTAGCAAGTTTCTCCAAAGTATATTAGGTCTGATTTTTGGTTTTATCTTTGGTTTCCTGCTGCAAAAAGGCGGCGTAACTGAATATGACATTTTAATAGGCCAGCTGCTTTTGACAGACTTTACAGTGGTAAAGATTATTCTGACCGCTATTGCAGTAGGTATGATCGGCGTGAATTTGATGGCACAATTCGGCCTGACGAAACTACATATCAAAAAAGGATCATGGGGAGCTTCTTTAATTGGTGGCTTGATCTTCGGCGTTGGCTTCGGGCTGCTGGGATATTGTCCCGGTACCGTATCTGGTGCTGCTGCCAAAGGATATATTGATGCCCTCTTAGGCGGAATTCCCGGTTTGCTTTTGGGAGCGGGCTTGTTCGCTGTGTTTTTTCCTAAATTGAATGATAAAATTTTAAATAAAGGTAATTTCGGAAAACTGACTTTCGATCAGCTCTTTAAAATCAACAAGTGGATAATGATAGTCATTTTCGAGGTGGTCATAATTGTAATTTTATTTACCATTGAAAGACTATTTTGAGTACTCCTATGATATGCAAGGCCGCTTTGACGTCGGTAATTATTATGATGATTACGCCACCTAAGGCAAAGTGAACTTACGGTAATAGTAAATAATCCAGATAAACGTAAACATTAGTCAGGATAATAAAACATGAAAATACGAACATATATTAATTTTTTAATTCTATCAATATTTATAACTACTTGTTTTGCTCAACAGTATCAGACGGAAGGCTGGGTACGAATCGGATATGACTACGACCAGGACAACCAGATCGATGCCTATGAATACATTCATACTATTGATCTGCAAACTGCTCGTGAAAAAAGCCAGCAGCGAGCAAGAGAACAACGTATGACAACAAAACAGGCAGGCCAGCAGTTCGAAAGACAAAGAAAGTCCAGGCAGATCAGCGGTACTATCCAGGATATCAAATCTTTCATCGTCGCCCAAACCGGTAAAAGCCATTTGATCGCCAAAGTCCGTACACAGAATAATCAGCCAATCGTCGTTGACCTCGGCACCGAGAACCAGATTGAAAGACTGGACCTTCAAAGCGGTGACCATATCCAATTTACCGCTAAAAAAGCAACCTTGAACCAGAGACAGATTTATGTGGCTTCCACTGTAAAATACCAGGGTCAGACAGTCAACATTGACAGGCAGCAAGGACAAAATCAAACCAGGCTAACTGGCGAAATCATTGACACCAAAACCAAAGCTCTCAGCGGCAGAAAATCTAACCAGCATGTTATAGCACTGGTTAAACTCGACAGCGGACAAAAAGTTCCTGTTGACTTCGGTCCATCACAAGACCTCCAGCAGCTGAATATCAAATCCGGAAAACAGGTTTCAATTCTTGCCGAACCCGCAAAAATCGGTGACAAAAAAATCCTTGTAGCTAATATGGCTTCGATAGATGGTCAAAGGGTAAATATCGATTGGATGAAAAGTTTCAAACAATAGCAGCAGAGACAAAGACCAGTTTCAATAAGTTACTAATAGGGATTCAAACGTACTTAAATGAAACCAGTTTGCCTTGGGATTGAAGTTTTTGGCTGATAAGTTTGATTATACTTTCACGGTTTATGATGCCCTGCTGTCGAAAGCTGATGTTCTCATTGGCAGGGTTCTGGCATCGACCGATCGTGAAATTTATCCAGTCACTTTGAGTTACAAGATTGTAAAGCTCTGTTACACCACTGTTTTGTTCGAGTGTTTCAGCGGGCATATCGAGAATATTGTATAAATGGTTAAGCGTTACAGCACCTTCGGTTACAAGGTCGATACCCTCGATGAAATATTTGGGCGGTGCGATCAGGCTTGTATGGTGTTGAGGTATTTCGAGCGATTTTTTCATATACCGGGATATGATCTTGGCAGTGGTTGCGCCGCATACGACCTTTTTACCGTAAGTGGCCAGAAACTGGTTGACGGCTTTTGAATCATTTGATTTTAAAACTGGAGGGCCTGAAAAAATATTTAAAACCCGTCCCTGTCGGCATCCGGCAGTGATCACTGTCATATCATCCTTGGGGGCGTAGCCTGATAATTCAACCGCTTTGCTGCATATCGCATCGGGCACAGATAAATTTTTTGCTGCTGATTTTTCGATGACTTTCGAAATTGCGTTGTATGCAAAACCGTCAGGTCTGCCCACTCCCATACCAGCCTGAGTTATACCGTCGGAAAAGATTGCTAAAAATTCGCCCGGACGCAAATAGCATCCCGCAGTTCTGGCGATATTCTGATTGATCAGGAATGGTTTAGATTCAACCTGCATGGCATTTCCGCTGCCAAAAATCATTGCATCGGGAAAATCATAACTTAAAATCGAAGCCTTGCCGTCATTATGTATCCTAACCATACAAAAGGCAGCAAAGGGCTTATCAGGGCTTCGCCATTTATTCATGGTTTCGACCAGCTTTTCGAAAGTGCTCTTAAATCCAAACCCTTCCTTGATCATACCAATGGCCCGTGAAACACACATGTTTGCGGCAATATTGGCTTTTATGCCCGAGCCGATACCATCGCATAAAATGATTACCGTAGATTGTATATCACGGTGAACAGCGAAAGAGTCGCCGCATCTGCCCTTTGCGTGTTTGCTCAATTGGTACGAAGCTATTTCTGTGTGTAAATATTTTTGAGCCATTTGCGTTTATCTTCTTTATCTATGTCATCAATAACCGTACTGTCCTGTGCCGCCATTTTCATCAGGTTGTCAAGCAGCTTTTCACTTTTAGCGGTGCTTTCCCCGACAAACATGGCGAGTTGGCCCGCAAGATCAAGCTGGTGGTCAAGCAGGTTTCTAGCCTGGTCAAGTGTTTGCTGCCGAAGGGCATTTAGCTGCTGTTTGTTTTTGAGATTGCTGGTAAGGTTTACAAATATCCCGACGATCTGCCGTTCTTCCTTAAGGCAATAAATTATCTGGTTACAAACCAGATTGTACTTCGAGTGGTCAGCTATCATCTCAGTAACTTCCGAAGGCTTATATGAAGCTTCTTCAAAAATTTCTGGTTCCATCAAGAACGAAATATTCTTGCCCAGATTACTGTTGGTGCACATGAACATCTTCCTGAACGAATCGTTCATGTGTAAAATCGAGAGATTTTCATCAAGTATAACTATACCATTTGGGCTTGTTTCGATTATCTTATCCGTTCTCTGCTGGGCCAGCTTTCTGATAAAAGGTATGCACATATCCGGCTCTGCCATCTCCCTGAGAACAGCAATTGCCTGCTCGCGGCAGGTATTATATCCGCACGCACCGCAATTAAGCTGGTCTTCTGGTGCTTCTTTTCCGGTCTCCAGGAAAACCTTCCGAATCTTATCTTCAGAGATTTGTGCTTGAGTGACCGCCTTTGAAACAAACTGGGTTTTCAAACCTTCAGTTGTCTTATAATCTTTTTCAGTGAGCGGTTTATCACAGAAATTCAAAATGTTCTTTCGTCTTTGATATAAAGTCTTATTTCTTTGCATGGCTGGACCGTTTATACAGCCGCCTTCGCAAAATAAGGGTTCAATTATAATCTCTTCCTTGTCATTGATGCTCTCAAGTACATCATCTAGCTGCTGGTGTCCGCAAACAGAAATTATTTCACCGCTGAGCATATCCGTTGATAAGCCGGAAGTTTGAAGGCAACCCCCTGCCAGCGGGAACTTACGCGCCCAACCCTGGGGCTGCTGATCAAAATCGCTTTCTTCGAACTGGGCAAAATCTACGCCTTCTTTTTCCAGCCACTGATCAAGCTCTTCAAAAGTAATCACATGATCAACGCGGCTTTGAGGACTTTCGATGGCTTCGGCTTTCTTGGCAATACACGGGCCAATGAAAACAACTTCAACATCGTTTCCAAACTGCTGTTTGAGCATTGCCGAATGCACGATCATCGGCGATGAAACCGGCAGCAAATTATCAATCAACTGTGGTTTATAATGCTCTACATAACTGACAACTGCTGGACAGGATGTCATAATCGAAACATTTTTGTCCGAATCTTTGGCCGCTTTGAGAGATTCCATCGCAACGCAATATGCGGCTACTGAAGTTTCCGCGATATAATCGAATCCCAGTTTACGCAACACTGAGGGGAACCTGGCGATTTGCCATTTCTCATACAAACTGGCAAAAGATGGAGCAAGCGAAACCGCCGTTTTACGGGGACTCTTTACAAGTTCCATCACATCTTCAAGGCTCTTGCTGTAGTTTTTGGCCTTTTGCGGACATTCCCTGATGCAGGTGCCGCAAGAGATGCACTTTTGCTGATCAACATAGGCCTGATCCTGGCGAATGCCGATTGCATCGACCGGGCAAACCCTGATGCACCTGTAGCAGTCCCGGCATCTTGCCCGATTCGTAAAAACTACCTGTTTATCTTTACCTTTATTTTCCATTTACCCCTCATTTGAAAATCAAACCGGTAACTTACTTAACTGCTCGTTGACCTGTTCAGCAATCATTTCATAAGAACATTCTGAAATATCCTTTTGGCCTACCCGAACATTCGGTCCCTTTTCGCAATTTTCAAAACAGAACGTCGCCCGGACATCGACCTTATCTTCCAGACCGTTATCATGTACATGATTTATCATCTTTTCCATCAGTTTCTGAGAACCTTTGAGATAACAGCTCGTTCCCATACAGATATTAACCTGAAGTTTAGCATCATTAGAATTACTAAAGACCGAAAAATCAGAATCGTTGAACCTTTTCCTGCTTTTGTATTCCGTATGGAGCAGTTGATGGGCTTTATGCCCGTTTATCTCTCCGAGATGCTCCTGATAACACTTGATAATATATGGATTTTCCTGCGGACAATGCAGCTGCAGGGTTTTGTCCGCTTCGTAGAGTCCCTGGCTTCTTTGTTTTTTGATATCCGCATCGAAACTGACTGGCTGACCTGCACCGGCTATACATCCGCCCGGACAGGACATCACTTCCACAAAGTCGTAATCACACTTACCCTCTCGAGCCTGCTTTGCGATTTCCTTAGCATTTTTCAAGCCGTGAACAATAGCAAGCTTCAACTCTGTTTCGCCGATTTTTACAGTCTTAACGCGAATACCTTCATCGCCTCTAACTTCCACAAAATCAGGGTTGGTAACTTTAGCACCGGAAATCTTTTCACTTGCATAACGCAGAACTGCTTCACTCACACCGCCGCTTGTACCAAATATAACGCCGGCTCCGGTCTTAAATCCAAGGGGCATATCAAGAGATTCCGGCATCAATTTATTAAACTGAATACCCGCTTGCTTTATCATTCTGCCAAGTTCTTCAGTTGTAATAACCGCATCGACATCTCCATCAAATTCGGGACGTTTGGCTTCGAACTTTTTCGCGCTGCACGGCATAACCGAAACCACGAACATATCCTTTTTATCGATGCCGTAAGTCTGAGGAAGTGTGTCCTTCGCTACCGCGCCAAACATCTGCTGCGGGGACTTACAGCTTGATAAATTGCCCAGAAGATCGCTGTAATATTGCTCAGCATATTTGACCCATGCCGGACAGCAGGATGTAAACTGTGGAAGGTTTTGCCCAGACTCTTTACGTTTGATAAATTCGTTGGCTTCTTCCATAACGGTCAAATCTGCCGCAAAGCTGGTATCAAATACTTTATCTACGCCCAGCATTTTTAACGCAGCCACTATTTTACCAGTTGTCAATGTTCCAGCCTCAAGCCCGAAAAGCTCTCCAAGTGCTACACGAACTGCCGGAGCTATTTGAGCGACCACCATTTTAGAATCATCGCCGATCGCATCCCATACTCTATCGATTTCCTGTTTTACAGTGATCGCACCTGTCGGACAAACGCTCGCGCACAATCCGCAGTAAACGCAATCGACCTCGTTGAGATTTTTATTGTAAGCAGGCGCAACAACTGCTTTTGATCCTCTGTTCACAAAATCTATTGCGCCGATACCCTGTATTTCATTACACGCCCTCACACAGTCGCCGCACAAAATACATTTATTCGGGTCCCGCACAAGCGAAGGGCTGGAATCATCGATTTTCATTTTCTTTTCGGTCGTCTTGAATCGCACCTCGGTAACACCCATCCTGTTTGCAAGATCAGAAAGCTTACAAGAATTGCTCTTGACGCAGGTCGTACAACTCTGGTGATGATTGGCCAGGATAAGTTCAAGATACATTTTACGCATCTTGCGAAGCTCAGCGGTATTTGTCTTAACTTGCATACCGTGTTTCGGAATCGTGCTGCAGGAAGTGATTATACCGGTTCCGTCGATATCAACAATACAAAGCCGGCATGCACCGTAAACGCTCAGGTCCGAATGGTAACAGAAAGTGGGTAAATCAATGTTTGCTTTGCGTATCAATTCGAGTAGATTCCGCTCGCCTTCGATCAATATTTCTCTACCGTCTATAATTACAAATTCATTTTTATTCATTTTAAACTCCGACTATTGCGTTAAATTTACACGCTGAAAGACAACTTCCACATTTGATACATTTTTCAACATCGATCGTATGAGGCTTTTTAACTTCACCTTCGATCGCACCGACCGGGCATTTCCTTTTACAAGCGGTACAACCTTTACATAGATCTGCTATGATTTCAGGTTCAGCCAGCGCTTTACACTGACCGGCTGGGCACTTCTTCTGGATAACATGAGCCTGACACTCTTCATTGAAGTGCTTCAAAGTACTCAAAACCGGATTAGGTGCCGTTTTGCCCAGACCGCACAGCGACCCTTTCGCTACTGCAATAGTTAAGTCATTGAGAAGCTCAAGCGTTCCGCTATCGGCATCACCGTTTTGAATATCTTCAAGTAGGCTCAACATCTGCTTGGTCCCTTCCCGGCAAGGAACACATTTTCCGCAGGACTCATTTTGAGTAAACTTCATAAAGAACTGGGCCACCTGAACCATGCAGGTTTCGGTGTTCATCACTACCAGTCCGCCCGATCCGATCATAGCGCCGACACTTTTGGCGGTGTCGAAATCAAGGGGCATATCTAGGTGTTCTTTTGTAAGACACGCGCCGGACGGGCCGCCGATTTGAACCGCCTTGAACCCATCTTCAACTATATTGCCGAACTTATCGGTAACTCCGCCGCCGATCTCATAGATGATCTCACGCAAAGTGGTTCCAAATGGCACCTCGATCAATCCGGTATTTGCAACATAACCGGTCAAAGCAAAAGTCTTAGTGCCCGGTGAATTCTCCGTTCCAAGCTTTCTGTAAACATTTCCGCCGCCTGTGATAATTAGCGGAACTGTCGCCAGGGTTTCAACATTGTTTATTACTGTCGGCTTGCCTGCCAATCCTTTCTGAGCCGGGAACGGCGGTTTCGGCATCGGCATCCCGCGCTGCCCTTCAATAGATGCCATCAAAGCCGTCTCTTCACCGCACACAAACGCACCTGCCCCTTCCATAACATGACAGACCATATTAAACCCAGACCCAAAGACGTTCTCACCTAGGATTCCATATATCTGAGCATCTTTTACCGCTTTTCTCACTCTTTCCACCGCCAGCGGGTACTCGGCACGGACATATATATAAGCTTCATCAGCACCGACTGCCTTAGCTGCGATCATGATTCCTTCGATAACCCGATGAGGATTGCCTTCCATAAGGCTTCGATCCATAAATGCACCCGGGTCTCCCTCATCGCCGTTGCAGATGACGTATTTTTTGGGGCTTTTCTCAGCCAGCGCAAACTGCCATTTTTTACCGGTAGGAAAACCGCCTCCACCCCTGCCTCTTAATCCCGAAACCAGGACCTGATGGCAGATATCCTCAGAACTCATATCATTAAAAGCCTTTTGGGCACCTTGGTAACCCCCGCTTGCAATATACTCATCAATGCTTTCGGGATCAAGATAGCCGCATTGGCCAAGGACGAACCTGTTTTGCCTTTTATAGAAAGGAATATCTGCAGCTTTGGCAAACTTTTTATCAGTTACCGGCTGTTTGTAAACCAGCCTGTCAACGATCTCATCATTCACAAGGGTCTTTTCAACTATTTCTTTTACGTCATCATTTTTGACATTAACATAGAGATAACCTTGCGGCTCAATCGTGACCAACGGCCCGGCCTGACAAAAACCCTGGCATCCGCTTTTGGAAACAAATATGTCTGTTGGGCTGCAATCGTGCTTATCAAGTTCAACCAGAACCTTCAAATCTCTTTTCTTGATCTCTTCAACAAGTTGCTGGTAAATATCCAAAGCTCCGTTTGCTACACAGCCGGTACCTGCGCAGATGATCACACGTTTTTTTACAGATGATGCTTTATCCTTATACAAATTGGCAATTTTGTTTAAATCTAATTTGTCAGTTAGCATTATTTGCCTCCTCAGTGATTATCTGATCCACAAGTTCTACCGCTTTTTCAGGTGTAACTTGTCCGTAAACTTTGTTATTAATTGTAATTACCGGTGCTAAACCACATGCCCCTAAACAAGAGACGGCTTCGACTGTAAAAAGCATATCCTTAGTGGTAATATCATCATCACTAAGATTGAACTTTTCCTGCAAAACGGTTTTTATGTCCCCTGCTCCTTTTACGTGGCATGCCGTACCATCACAAATATGTATCACGTACTTACCTTTTGGAGTCAGGGCGAAATTAGCGTAAAAACTGGCTACTCCGAAAACCCTTGCAGGTGAAATATCCAGTGATGTTGCAACAAATGTCATCACTTCTTCGGGCAAATAGCGGTATTCAGCCTGAATTTCCTGCAAAATAGGTATCAGATTATTTTTTTTACGGCCATGAGAGTCCAAAATCTGACATACTTTCTCAAATTTTCTGGCTGATTCATTTTTACAGCATTGACATTTATTAGTTTGCATAAACACCTCTTTTAAAGCTCCAATTATTCATTTTTTTAAAGCCATCCTGAACGGTTTTATACAACTAGGCTAAATCTGCACCTGTTGTTCGTTAAAATATTAACAAATTAATGATTGAATGTCAATTCTTTTTGTGAATTTTTTCACATTAGTGCCATGGTTAACCATTTAAAAAAACTTCAATATAAGATGCTTTAACGTATTTACTTTTAGCCAAAAGACTTATGTATTTTCCTGCATTCTCCATTTACTGGCTCATCTTTATTCTTTAATCTTAAATAAATAGATTCGGAAAGGACAGGTGGCAAAAAAATCATTGTAGCTAATACAATTTTGATAGATCATTAAAGTGTAGAGATCGATTGGATGAAAAGTTTCAAACAACAGCAGCAGAGACAAAGACCGGTTTCAATAAGTTACTAATACTTTTGATTTGATTCTAAGGCAGACGAATTTATCTTCTCTGCCTTTTTTTATATTCCTCTTTTTAGAATATCGTCTCCGTATTTACCCCTGATCTGGTCAAAGGATTTATCCAGACTTTTCTGTTTATCATCTGTATTCTGATCGAACAACATCAATTGACCTGAACCACTTTTCCGAAGATTAGAAACCCCAAAACCCAAAAGCCTCAAATATCCCTGCGATGACGTGTGCCACTTCTCAAAAACATCGAAAGCACTCTTTAGAATCATCTGTGTAACATTTGTGTGCGAATCTAAAGTATGGCTTCTCGTAACTGTCTTGAAATCTTTATACCGAAATTTTAAATTGACCGTTTTCGCTTCCAGCTTTTCACTCCTGAGCTTCCCTGCCACTTCTTCGACCTGATTTTGAAGAACATTCAGCAGCGTTGCTTTGTCAATTATATCTTTTGCAAATGTCTCTTCAGCGGAAATACTCTTGGCTTCTCTGGACGATTGAACCAGCCGATCATCTATACCGTTGCACAGATTTACAATCTCCCCGGCATTTTTCCCCAAAAACGACTCGAGATAACTAACCGGCATTTTCCGCAGCTGCCCTATCGTATTGATCCCGCTTGAGGTGAGCTTTTTGGCAGTAACTCTGCCAATACCCCAAACTCTCACAACCGGCAAAGGATCCAGAATCTCCCGCTTATTTTCTTCGGTTATGATCACAAAACCGTCAGGCTTATCCATATCCGATGCAAGTTTTGCCAGGAATTTATTCGGTGCAAGTCCAACAGAAGCTGTCAAGCCGATTTCTTTCTTGATCCTATCTTTTATTTGCCTGCCGATATTTTCAGCACTGCCGTAAATCCTGACCGAGCCGGTAACATCCAGAAAAGCTTCGTCTAGGGATATCGGTTCGATCTGTTCGGTATAATCGTAAAAAACCAAATGGATCCGCCTTGAAATTTCGCGGTACCTGGACATCCGCACCGGCAATATAATAACGTCTCTGCAAAGCCTGATGGCTTGCGAAGTCGGCATTGCCGAATGGATACCGAACTCCCTGGCTTTATAAGATGCCGCCGCCACAACCCCCCTCTCTTCGGGCCTGGCACCCACTATCAAAGGCTTACCCTTCAACTCGGGATTATCCATCTGCTCCACAGAAGCATAAAAAGCATCCATATCAACGTGCAAGATTTCTCTTTTGCAAGGCATACCCAAATTATAGTTTCAAGATCATGCAAAATCAAACACCCATTCAGCTAAATACCTTATAATAAACAATCTGCATCTTCAAAATGTTAATTACTGGAGTGGTTTTTGCAAATTTACAGTTAAATTTTTCTCTTAAATTATCGACCAATTTGCTTGCAATTACGTATTTTTATTGATAATATGACAAATCTGTTTTTTCCGGGGAGTAGCTCAGCTTGGCTAGAGCGCCTGCTTTGGGAGCAGGAGGCCGCAGGTTCGAATCCTGTTTCCCCGATTCTCCTAACCTCTTGTGAAATATCATTTGCAAGAGGTTTTTTGCTTTCTGCCACCCAAATTCCACCCGAATGCATTATTAGCTCTAAACAGGAAAATGCTGTTCTAAAACTTTGAGTTAAGTAAATCAAGAAAAAAACAAGCACACCACTCTTTAGCAAAGTTAACGTTAGCCAAGCAATGGATACTAACTCAAAGGAAAAACCGCTTCGAAAGGTGTTAAAAAAACCGCACGGTTTGATCGGACGGTTTCGAGCAAAACGCAATAGAGTCTGTATTTATGTAATCACTGCCACAAATCCTCCCAATGCTGCGGCTGCACCGGAAACAATAGCGGTGCCGGAGGCCCACCATGCTGCAATTGCGGCGTTTTCCCTTGTTTGCTGGGCTGCATTCGCTGCTGATTCCTGAGCCTGGGAGAGCTTTTCTTCTACTTTAAATTTTAG
>CAZITB010000014.1:0-13229 GCA_964542055.1 uncultured Candidatus Kuenenia sp. | reverse complement strand
GCTTTTTTAATGACGTCATCTCGGGCTTCTTCCATTTTTGAAACTATTTTTTCGGCACGTTCCGGAGGGATATCTTTTCGAGTTTCCAGAATCGACTTTAAAGTATCTCTATCCATCTCATGGAGCCGAGAAATCAACGCGTCATATCCTGCTTTGGGGTCATGGAACAGCAAGATAAGATCATCTTTGATTGCGTCATAATCCAGTTCCGGTTCATCCATAGCATATAAATAATTACGAAGCTTGTTTTCAATCTTCTCTTTGGTTCCGCTTACAGAGTCTTGAGTCTTTTCACCTATCGAAAAGATAGTATGCATAGCCTGTTCGAAATGGTTGGCGATGTTTTCGGCTTCTTCATGGCTCATATCCTTTCTTTGTTCAAGCAGTGTAACTGCCGTATCATGGTCGATCGAACGAATTGATTGTCCAAGCTGAGCCAATCCCTGTTTTGGATGTTTGAATATAGTTTCCACGCGGTGCTTGAGCTCTTCCGGCTGAAGTTCCTGCTTGTTGCTGTTGCGCAGATAAGTTTCAATTTCCTCTCGCATTTGCTGAGCTTGCTGTTGGGATTTTCCGGTGGCCTGGAGGGTACTGTCGATTCCAGCTGAGATAGTATCTTTGCCGGATTGACGCTGCTGTTTGTATGATTTAAGGGCATCTCTTATTTGACTTGCCGTGTTTTTCGCTCGTTCTTTGTTTGGATGTTCTTCTTCGAATTTAGCGATTATATGTTCAACATCGACTGTAGGTGTGCCGGCGTGGCCGATCATTGCGTCAAGTTCAGTTTGTTCGAAAAGATGAGCCAGTTCTGTTTTGATGTCTTTTGCAGAAGGGGGGCTCAGCTGCTGAACATAACCTTGAATCTGTTTTTTCAATTTCGAGCTACTCATATCGCTGAAGATTTCATCCTTAACCGATTCTGTTATTTCGGCAGCGGTGTCAGTTGCCTTGGATTCAGGTGATTTTTCGAATACAGCTTTCAAACCATGGCTGGCACTTTGGAGAGTTGATGTAGCGGTAGTATATAAACTGCCGATTACAGTCGTCAAGACGGTTGCTTCCAACGCAGTCATAGCCAGGTAGAATGCTGCCCAGATAGCCAGTGCGACAACAATGGCAGGTAATATCGTTAGAACACCGCTGATTTCGATGGCTAACCAGCAAGCTAGAAACAAACAGATACTTGTTGCAACCAGGGTCCAGGCTCCAAACATACTATTGATTTTTTTTATAGTTGACGATGGGCCGGACTTTTCGGAGGAATCTTTTTGATCTGAGTCACTGCCGTGGCGTATCATTTCTTCAGGTTTTGCAATAGAGATACCCATGGCGGTTGCGAGGCTGGTTAGCAAAAGATTGAAAGCTAAGGCCAATAAGACCCCACTGATCAAAGCACTAAAGAAGAAAAATTCACTCATAAAAGCAGATTCGGCTTGTTCTTCAACTATTATTCCGATGTCCTGAGCATTTCCCTGTGCGCAGAAAATGAGCATTAGTAAAATTACAAATTTCAATTTTATTTTCATAGTAAGTCCCCTTTCAAAAAAAATTTTTGATTCATGAATATTTTAGGGGGCGTTATATGAAAATTTGTATAAGTATTTTGATAACCGCAAAGAAGGAATATTTTCAAATTTGTTCAGGAAAGAGTTTCTTCGCATGCTTCTACACTGGCGATCTCTTGTTTTTTTGGTGATAGAAAAAGGCCAACGGCGTTTAATATTAAAGCTATAAACACGATCGAAGCACTTAGAAATATTCCGATGTTAAAAGAACCTGTTACATCGGCGATTTTGCCTCCGATGGTTGGCCCCAAAATCCCAGCCAACCCATACCAGAGAAAACAAATCGGGTATAAACATGGGAAAGCGTGGGTTCCGTATATTCTTACGATAGATGAAGCGTAAACTACGAAACATGCCCCGAAGCTAGCGCCTATTACTGCAACTGTTATAAGTAAAACAATTGCCGGGAGATTAAAGGCAAGCAGTAAGGTCGATAATGCCAGGCAAGAAAGAGAAAGAACAATTGTGCATCTAACTCCCAGCTTGTCATGAATTTGTCCCCAAGCTATTCGGCCGATGGCGTTTCCGATTGCAAATATTGAAATGCCCAGTGTGGCTGTTTTACCGGCAAGCCCTGAATGCAAAAGCAGCGGTTTGAGATTTCCGATTGTCAGAAGACCGGCAAAAGTGCCTGCGAACATGCTTATGCAAAAAAGCACGAACGGCCTTGAAAATATACAACTATTGATTCGGAAGTTTTTTTGCAATTGGTCAGCGTCGCTGGTTGTATCTTTGTCCGGCTCGCTTAAGAAAAGGCTTGCAATAATTGCGATACCCCCGAAAATCAATCCAACCAGACCGAAGACCTGCAGAACATTGTAGCCGAGATTTTTGATGAAAAATCGAATGAAAAAGCTTAACACAGTAGCTCCTCCGCCAAAACCCGCCACAGCAACGCCGGTAACGAGTCCTTTGTGGTCAGGAAACCATTTCATGCCGACTGTCAAGGGGCATACGTAGCCTGCACCTATTCCAATGCCGCTTATAATACCGATACCAATTAATACTACCAAATAACTGCCGCCGGAGATTGAAGCGATGAGATAACCTAAGGTGAAAAGAATTGCCCCTGTTGTGGCTATCATACGAGGCCCAAATTTTTCGAGGAACTTACCTGCGGGCACCATCGCAATTGTAAAGACGGCGATAGTTAAACCGAAAATTAAGCCGGCTTGTCCATTTGTAAAGCCGTAATTTTTAGTCAGGGATGGTACAAAAGCACTCCATGCATAAACACCGCCAAGAACCCCTTGGAGGCAAACGCTGGCAGTTAGAACAATCCATTTTTTCATTTGCTAACCCTTTCCTGTTCTACTTTCATTTTTACCATCTGATCAGTGCAGAGCCCCATGTGAAACCGGCTCCAAATGAAACGAGTAAAATAAGACTGCCCGGACGGATCATGTTTTTCTGTGAGGCCTGATCCAGGGCAATTGGAATCGATGCTGAAGAGGTGTTAGCGCATCGATCAATGTTGATAAAGAATTTTTCCATTGGAATGTTTGTCTTTTTTGCGACCATTTCGATGATACGCAGGTTCATCTGATGCGGAATGATAAAATTTAAATCATGGTATGTTAAATCGGCTTTTGTAAGAGTGTTTTCGATCAGCTTTGTTAAAGTTCTTACAGCCGAATTGATTATCTTTTTACCTTGCATGGAAATGCAATGCAGTTTTTTATCTACAGTTTCATGAGATGCGGGCATAAAAGAACCGCCAGCCGGGATTGATATCTTATTTTCGCTGAGTCCATCGGAGCCTATCGAAAGATCAATTATGCCCGCGTCGTTTTGGTCTGAACTGGTAATGATTACCGCGCCAGCTCCATCGCCGTATAAAACAGCAGTTTCGGGATCGTCGTAATTGACGAAGCGAGTTCTCAGTTCAGCCGAGACGAGCAAGATATTTTTTGCCAGTCCGGAATGGATGTATGCGCAGGCACTGGTGAGCCCGTAAATGAAGCCTGAACATGCTGCGCCTAAGTCAAATGCGCCGGCGGAAGTGATGCCAAGTTTATTTTGTAAAATGCTTGCTGTTGATGGCAGTAGTTTATCAGGAGTGCTGGTTGCGACTAAAATCACGTCGATTTCAGAAATTGAGATACCAGAGGCTGAAATGGCCTTTTTAGCGGCCAGTACGGCAAGATCGGAAGTAGTCTGCTGTGGGTCAGCTACGCTGCGTTGAACAATTCCAGTTCGCTGTATGATCCAATTTTCTGTTACAGCTAATTTTTGAGACAATTGGTAATTATCAAGCTTTCTTTCAGGAAGATAGCTGCCGGTCCCGATAATTTTGGCTTTATATTTTATATTTTGAGTCAAAACTATTCACCAGTTTATGTATTGTTAAGAACGAAGGACAATAGCCCTTGCGAATTTGTTTCCGTTTAAAATTCGCAGTATTATACATATATGGTCTAATCATGCAACCCTTAATTTGTGATTGACGTTTTTACAAAAAAGACAATAATAACCATGGAATATAGATAATATTAAAAGCCAAAGTCATTTGCTTATTAACATTGAGAAATTTCCTTATTTCAGAAAAACAGTGTCTTTTTAGAATGAATATGGTATATTATATTACGGATAATATGAGTATTTTCTGAAAGATGGAAAAGCACTTCGAAATATCAGGGACAAAAAAACCAAAATAACCACTTTATGAGAGCATTTAAAATAAAAAATTATAACAGTATAATTATAAGCATTTTGATCGTCTCTTTTGTTATGTTTGCCGGTTGTGCGGATGTTCGTGTGACAAGCCCACTCCGGTCAGCAACCGAACAATTTCTGCTTTCACAAGCCGCTGAAGAGGCTATCGAGGGTTTTTCGTTTGATCCACTATTTGGGAGATACGTTTTTGTCGATAGTACATATTTTGAACCTGCCAACAGGGACTATGTGCTGGGTGCGTTCAGGGCAGAGTTATTCCAGGCCGGCGCACAGCTATCTAAGGATCCTGAAAATGCCGAGATCATACTTGAAATTCGCAGCGGCGGTGTAGGGATAGATCAATATGAAAAGCTGGTTGGTGTTCCGTCAATATCGGCTCCGGCGGGTTCTGCCGCTGTTGCTGGTGCCGATAGCGCGGCTCTATCAACTCTTATAAGTCCTGAACTTGCAATAACCAAAAATAGAAAGCAAATTTCTTTTGCCAGTTTAGCTTATGTTGCTTACTGGAAAGATACCGGCGAGATCGTGGCCAGTGAAGGTCCTAAAAATGGAAGGGCATACCGCGAGGACTGGTGGATATTCGGTTTCGGCCCCAGGACAATTGGAAATATTATTCCAACAAAAACAGAACCTATTGAGTGATCTTCTTATGATGAAAAAGATATTTGCATTTTTTTATTTGTTTTTAACTGTTGGGATATTTCTATCACCGGCTACTGCCAGTTCCAGAGATGAAGAGAACAGGATACTATCAATTTTTGCCGAGAACTTTTCAATAAGCCTGTCTCCAGATGGTGATAGCATCGATGTGTTCGAAGCCCTGGATGTGAATGTGGTAATTTACGAATACAAACAACTGCCCGATGGGCTTTCTTTTCATGTTTTGCTCGAGGACCCTTACTTCGGGTCGGTCCAAGCAGTTGTAATAAATAGTGAAAAATCCATTAAGTTCGAAAAGATCAGAGGTGATTTATTTGGAGGGACTTTTGAAGGTGACGTATTTATAGAAAAAGGCCTCTGGTCCAAAACGCTTATAAGTATCAAATGGGAGAATGTAAATTTAAATAATTTGAGAAAGTGGTGGCCGCCGGCTCAAGAAAACTTTGGGCTCTGTTCAGGGTTTTTTGAATTAAAACCTTCACAGATGCAACGTTCTTACGAGCCTTTATCTTTTGAATCCGAGATTCTATTTAAGGGGGACATATTTGACCGGATGGGGGCAGAGAAAATCGTTTTCGAAGGAGCTGTAGGAACAGATAGATTACTTTTTACAAAAATGGAAATGGCTCTTTTTGATGGTTTGGCCAAAATTAAATCTCGAATTTCCAAAAGGCCTAAAGGTGAACATTTTATTTACGCTAACACCAGTTTTGAAGATGTAAATATTGAAAAAGCGCAGGATTTTTTTTCGAAAGAAAATGGTGAAATTGAAGGACGGCTAAATGGGAGTGGTTATGTGGTTTCGAATTTGGGAATGGACCATATGAGCGGCTCATTGGATTTGATGTTGGAAGAGTCTAATCTTTCTGGTAATAAAGTTATAGGAACGCTGTATAATGTTTTGAATTTGAAGAGCAAGGCTGAGCCTGAGGGTTATGGGCGGGTAAGTATGCGATTAAGCGGAGTTGAGCTTGTGATATCTGAATTTTATTATTTCAATCGCGGAGTTGAAATGCGAGGCACAGGAGTTGTTAAAAACTTGCAGCTTGGTTCTCAAAGTCCGGTTGAGGGTGTTGTTTTGGCATCTACTCGCCCGCTTAAAGAAATTGAACTGCCCGGGATTGAAACGTTGGACAAGATGCTTTTTTTTGCTCAAAAAGAAGCAACTGCCGTGGAAGTTGGCGGCAGTATTGAAGATATAAAGGTAGAACTTAGACTTTTACCCCAGATTCAGGCAACTCTTAAAAAGCTTCTTGGAGGAGATTGAGTTTTTGGAAGATGCGGATAAAATTTTCTGAAAAAATATGTTATAAACCGCCAAAAGGAACTATTATATAAACAATTGTTTTGTGGAAATAATTTGGAGAGGTAATTACAGAAATGGCTGAAGATCGAGAGTATTTTGTCGGCTTCGATATTGGAAGCAGTTGTTTGCATTTTGCGGTTTTGAACGACGACAGGGAAGTGGTTTATTCTCCTGAGCCGATGGTGCATTTTGCCGACCCGGTCGCGGTGATAAAAGAAGCATGGCAGGACATCAATGAGAAAATCGGCGTTAATCAAATCAGGAGTACCGCTTTTACAGGTATTTGTGCGGACTTTTACAAGGAGGTTTTGAAAGATTCTGTTTACGTTTTCGACAGCGTGGCTATTCCAAAAGGGGCAGAGATCATAAAACCTGATGCGAAGTATATTTTTCATATCGGAGCGGTCAATTCGTATTTTTTCAACCTGGAAAAAGTTGATAATAAAATGATCATTCAGGAATGGAAAGCCGGAACCAAGTGTGGTGGGGGAACAGGGATGTTGCTGGAAAAGCAATGTAGGAGACTTTTTAACTGGCAAATCAATGATTTGGATTTGTCAGGAAATGTTCCGGTACCAATTGAGGCAGAGGGTGCAAATTCTAATAATAGAAAACTGTTACAAAGTCGTTTGGAAGATATATTTCAAATGGCAGAAAATGAGGCGGAGAAATCCCACGATCCTCGTGAATTTCTGGCAAGGTGCGGTATCGTCATTCAATCGGATCTGATTCACAGGCAAAATGAAGGTATTGGCAGGGAAGATAATTTAGGCGGACTTTTTAAGACAGTTGCGAGAAATTATAAGATCGATGTCCTGGGTTCTAGACAGTTCAGTGCTTTGGATGGCGCCAACTGCGCAATTGCAACAGGTGGCGTACTTCGCAATGATTTTATCAAGAGAAGTTTAGAAAACCTGCTTGGGGTTTCTATTGAAAGACCTGCCAATTATAACAATATAGCAGCCATAGGAGCGGCATCAGAGGCGATAGAACAGGACAACACTTTTGTATTTTCATTTGATGATCTTGATAAGATATCTGCTTATGCCAGGGGAAAAAGACAGTTTGCCGGACCGCTTTTTGAATCGCTTGATAAGGTTCATATAAGAAACGGCCAGTTGTGCCCTGAGCTAAGTGATAATGTAGAAGTTGTGCTTGGATTTGACGGAGGCAGTACCACAACCAAGGGGGTATTGGTCGAAGTGAAAACTGGCAGGCTTTTAGATAAGATTTATATTAAAACATCTGGTGATCCTGAAAAATCTTTAAAGGATGTAATCAGATATTTAAGTAAGTATAAAGATAAAGTGCGGATCATGGGGGTTGGTGCTACGGGTTCTGCCAGAGGGCTTTATGAAAAGATTTTGATCGATCGTAAAAAAACTGTTGAGTTGAAAGAACAAGGAAAGCAAGTTACTGATAAAATAACTGACGAAATTACCTGCCATGCTCTCGGGATCAAATATTATGATTCGCAAGTCGATACTATTTTCGAAATCGGCGGCCAGGATATGAAATATACGAGGTTTGGTCAAAACGGCACCATCGAGCAAGCTAAAATGAATTACAGCTGTCAGGCAGGTTCAGGTCAAACTCTTGAAAATATGGCGGATTTTATCAACTTAAATGTAACAAATACGCTTCAGGAATATGCATTAAAGGCTCAGAGGGTACCGATAATCGATTCGACCTGCGGCGTGTTTATGGAAGTGGACGAAACAAGGCTTATCGCGGAAGGATTTACAAAGGAAGAAATAGCAGCTGCGATATTAAGGGCGACCGCGGCAAGTTACTTTTATAAGTTCGTCGGGGGAAATCAGCAGATCGGGAAAAAATGCTCGGCTCAGGGCGGACCGCCATTGGGCAAGGCTTTTCTTGCGGCACTTGCGCAAGTTACAAATCAAGATGTCGAGGCTTATCCGCATAGAGAAATTTTCGGTGCGTGGGGACAAGCTTTAGATGTTATCGAAAATATCAAAGAGATTAAAAAAGGCGGTAAACAATATGCGTCTGCTTTTAGAGGGTGGGGCTTGGTTAGTATGCCTTTTAAGAAACAGAGGATATCATGTAAGAAACTGGTTAAAGAAAAATCCTGCGGGATGAGGGATTGCCAGTTAGAAATTTTTCACATTGGAGACGATCAGATAATATCGGGAGGCTTTTGCCCGGTTGGGAACTTTGAAAAACATGTTAATAAGAATGTGAATTACGTAAATAAGTATCATAAGATATTTGAAAAACACTTCAAAAAACAGGGCTGCTTATTGGATGATTTAAAGGGTCTATCTGGAAAAGATAAAAACAAAACTGTAGGTATCAAGCGAAGCCTTTCAACGCTTAGTGAAAAAGGCATCTGGTCTGGGGCTTTTTTGAGCAAGCTCGGCTTTTGTCCTGTGCTATCGCCCAAAAGTGACAAGGAGATAGCAAACATAGGTGTTGAAAATTCCAAGACTGAGTTTTGTATAGCCAGAAAATTGGCCACTGGACATGCAACGGTTTTGTTTGATGATGAAAATGTTGAATACTTGTTCAATCCAAGTTTTATAGATTACAAACAAAGCACTCCCCCGCTTTTGAAGTATTGTGTTTATACAGAATCCGAAGCTTATATTCTGAATGATGTTTTGTCGCTGGACAAAAATAAACAGATCAATCCCATATTGCATTTTGGCAAGGTGGAACTTTTGATCGATTCTTTCAGAAAAGAGTTTAACAGGCTGGGATTGAATATCCCAAACAAGAAAATAAGAAATGCAATAAACTATGCCTTTGAAGCTGAAGAAGAATTTAAAAATGAACTATTCTGCGAAGGTGACAAGTTCCTTAAAAAAATCGAAGACAACGGCCAGAACGCTTATGTGGGAATTGGCCGAGATTATGTTTTACTTGACCCGCAGGCGAGTTCTGAGTCAGGGGAAATGTTTTCACAGATCGATGGCTTGAACTATATTCCGCAGATTTTCTTAGAGCATAAGTTCAAGGATCTTCCCATCGATACTGTTGCTGAAAATGAATACTGGGTAGAAAGTGTAAAAATCATTCAAGCCAATTTGTACGTCGCGAACCATGACAACCTTTACGGGATTCGGATGATGAATTTTGCCTGCGGTCCGGACAGCACAAAAGTTTACCAGGAAGAAAAAATACATCAAAATGCCGGTAAGCCGCTGCTTGTTTTGTTGACCGATGCGCAGACCAACAACGCTCCTTTCATGACCAGAATAGAAGCTCATAATAGGATCATTAGCCGGCTGGAAAATAATACACTTTCGCGAAATAGAAAAATTCTACCAAGAAAAAGTCATAAAAATGATTACCGCAACAGAACATGGCTGATGCCTTTTATGGGTAATGGCAGTTACATGATAGCTTCAGCTATGAAACATTTTGGGATGAAAACCGATGTTCTTCCTACAAACACAAGGTTTGGAAGTGAGCTGGCAGAGAGCCACATTCATTCGGAAGTTTGTTATCCGTTGAAGGGTGTAGTGGGTGATACACTGGGTTTTCTAAAGGAACAAATAATTGAAAAAGGTAAAGATCATGTGATCAATAACTATTTGATAGCTTTGCCTACTGCCAGTGGGCCCTGCAGGTTCGGCAAATATAAAGAAGTTCTTAAGGAATTTATGCATCATCAAGGTTTAGAAGCAATCCCCCTGATCACCCCTTCTGCAGCGACTAACTATGATGATATCCCATGTTTGAATTCATTCGACAAGATCAAATTCCAAAAAATGAGTTTGAAATCTATCAAAGCATCTGATCTGCTGGAAGATCTGACGTTAAGATACCGTCCTTATGTCGAAAATAAATCTGAAGTGGAACAATTAAAGCAAAATAGATTTACGGCTCTGAGAAAGATAATAGAAAATGGGGCAAGAACAAAAGATTTGGTCGAATGGGGACAAGATACTGTAAGTCTCTTTGAGACAAGATTCAATTCAAGCAAACAAAGGTTTCCGCTGGTGCTTTATATGGGTGAGGTTTATATGAGGCAATATGACCCATATACAAACTATGTGGTTTTGCAGCTTGAGAAAAATGGGCTCGAAGTTGTAAGAGATCCTTTGAGCGACTGGCTGCACTATGTCAATGAGATGAAAAAACGAAATACCAAGAAAAATGTGGGGTTAGGACTCAAAACTTTCAACTTTGTTGAAATTTCGAATGAAACGCAAAATCTCGCCAAAGCTCTCCTGAGGGAAAAATATATCGATCGCATAGAAAATGAGATAGCTAAACCTTTCCAGAAAATACTTGGTGACAGGTATTTCAGTGCGAACCCTGCCAGGACTGTTGAGACCCTTGAGCGGGCTTATGAATTTCATGGGGATATAGAGGGCGAAGCGATTTTGAGCATTGGAATTGCGTATGACTTTTTGCATGATTTGAACGTTGCAAAAGGGGATGCTTACATTTCCGGCATTTTTCATGTGGCACCTTTTACTTGTATGCAGGAAGGGGTAGCCGCAGCAAAGATAGATGCGATGGAAACTCGATTGCGAAAGACTAAACCGGACATTATCTTCCCGATTATTCATGCATTTTTCGGCGATTCAACAAATGAAAACCTGGATTCCAAAATCGCGGTATTCAAAGAACAATGCTATCAGAAAAATAAAATATTAAAGCAAAAGAAATACGCAAAAGTTTAGGACATTAGCGGAATTGCCGCCCAATTTAAGTCAAAACCCATTATGCCTTAAAAAGCTTGATATTCACAGCCAAAATGGGGGCTTTAATGCGATTTTAGTTTAGCTTGGCTAATGGCAGTTAAATCCATTCCTCCAGCAGATTTTCTGAAAAGTTATAGCCTCTTTTAATGAATTTCTTTTAGTCCGCTCCGCTTTGAATTTGATTTATTAGCAGCGGATAACTACAGAAAACAGCGTGAAAATATCAAAACAACAGCTTGCCAAATGCCTCATGAAGTCTGGAAAACATTGTCACCCCAGGAGCAGCGGCAAATGACAAACCTGCGCAAAGCACTCGGCCCAGATGATCCCGAAGAAAAAAGGGAAGCCAAATGAAAATTATCTGTCCCAAATGTACGGCAAGATTCAATGTTCCAGATTCAAGTGTTGGCAAAAAAGCAAAGTGTTCTAACTGCGATAAGATTTTCAGGATCGATCCGCCAAAGAAACCCCCTGCCGATGTTACCGCAATATGGAAAAAGTGCCCGGGGCCGTTTGATCTTCGCCAGTCGTTTATTATCGCAATCGCCGTGGGCCAGTCGGGCAAAAATTTAGAAGAGGCGAGGATAGGTTCGGCAAACAAGCTGGGCGTGGCGATGATCCATGACCTGGTGATCACTGCATTAAACGGTCAACATCCCGGCGAGGGCATCCAGACCGAGCGACTGTTCTTTGACGGCGCGCAGGTTTCAGTTATCGCCTCTACCAGGGAATCGATCGCCGGGGCATCGGCCGAAGATACGCAGCAATTTATTGAAACGTATATAAAGTCTCCGCTTGCCGGGTCAAGGTCAGTTCAGGGACTTCAAAATATTCAGGGCGTTGACCTTGGCAGCAAATATGCCGACTGGCAAAATTATATTGATACTATCAAGGTCCGCCACAAAGGACTTGCAGCAGAGGGCAAAGATGCTTTTTCGCAGGCCGACTCGATCGAGCCTTATATCATGGCTCTTGAAGATATGATGGGCACTTTGCGAGAGATGTACTTTAGGTCCTACTCTTATCCGGAACGAAGAAGGCCTGTTGTCGAGCAGATGAGCCGGGTCAAACTCCAGCTGGATCGTCTTAAAACACCAGGTGCCGGTTTTTTTGATGGCTGGGCCGAAAAGGCTACTCGTGAAACTTACCAGCAGGTCGATGATGTGATGGGGCAGTTTAACCAGACTACACCGACGCCGGTGCATCTGCATTATCACAGCGATACAGTAAATAACTTCGATCAGAATAATGTCGAAACCCAACGTTTTTCACAGGACGAATTTTAAATGGCTACCGATCTAACTAGCATTTTTGGTAATGAGATAAACGTTCTTGCCGAGCCTCGCAAGATCGACCGGCAGTACCGCTCCTTTGCAGGAGCAAACGGGCTTGTGAGCAGGTCGATGGGCCACAGGGGCCGTCCGCTGGTAGTGACAGGTCTGCTGCGTGGATCATCGTCGTCAAATTACAATACCGCTCGCGGTTCTCTGCAGGATATTATCGATGATATCGACACGATCATGCGGGCAACCGAAGAGGAAGATTTTTCATTTGCCGGCCAGACCTATTACGATGTTGTCTGGGACGATTTTAAGATCATAAAAGATTCCAGTAATAACTATTTTCAGCTGACCGCCGGCGGCGCGTGCATGGTTCGGTTCATAGCGACAGGGAGGCTGTTAAATGGCTGATCAGCATTTAAAAAAGATTTCATTTGACGCGATCGATCCGGTCGTCAAATACATCAACGTTCAGGCAGGCAACCGCTCGGATGACTTTAAGCCAAAGGCTTCCAATACTAAATGGACTCTGGTCTGGGATGCCAAGGTCAAAAAGATAGTTCATAACGACGGGCCCAAACCTTCTTATGCGACAATCGAACTGCAGGGTAGAAGATGGAACGATTCGCTGGGCTTTGGCTTTGGCGATTGTATCAGGATCGAAACGGCAGAAGAAGATATTTTGTTCCAGGGTTTTGTGACGAACCTTCGCGCCCATTTCAATGGCGGGAGTACCGGCCAGAAAGCGACAGAATCTATAATGGTCACAGTTGCCGGTACGCGATGGCTGGTCGATCGATGCTGCCCTGTTTACGGCCAGTTCGCTCGAAGCTACGACGATTATGAAGATATCGCCAGTGAAGACAGGACCGGAATCCCCAACGGATACCGCCACTTTACCGGCAGACGCTGCATATTCAATCGCGATGGTTTGCCCGATAAGGACCCGCTCGAACTTGACCTTGCCCTTTACGGAAGCGGATCAATTTTTCAGCCTATCTATTCCGAGTTTGTTCCGGTATTCGGCAGGCGTTACAACGGCCTGTACTGGTCGGCAAGGGAT
>CAZITB010000013.1:2072-33688 GCA_964542055.1 uncultured Candidatus Kuenenia sp. | reverse complement strand
AGTCGGAGCGATACTGACCGGAATGGGTAATGACGGAGCCGAGGGCCTGCTCAACATGCGAAACAGCGGAGCACATACGATCGCACAGGACGAAAATTCGTGCGTAGTTTTTGGAATGCCAAAAGAAGCAATAAGCTTAAATGCCGCTGAAAAAATAATGCCGCTATCTAAAATAACCAAAGCTCTAATTGATTCTATTTGCTGAAACTAAGCCGATATTCAAACAACCGCAACGACCATAAGCTTATTTCGCCTCTACATAAACAGATAAAGAAAAATTATCTGAAATTTAAAGTTGAATAGCCCTAAATCTTAAAATATACTACCTTTATGGCTAAAACTTTATACATAATCGACGGACATTCGCATATCTACTCTGCTTTTTACGCACCTATGCGCGGCAATTTAACTGCCCCAGACGGCCGACCTACAAAAGCAACTTACATCTTCACCACCGCACTTCTCGCAGTAATCACCAAATACAACCCCGATATGCTAGTAGTCACCATGGATTCGAAAGCCCCTAGTTTTCGGTCCGAAATTTATCCGCAATATAAGGCACACCGTCCCCCAATGCCAGATGAAATGCCCGCCCAGATAAAAGATATCGAAAGAATCGTCAATGCACTAAATGTCCCATTGCTGCGGCTTGATCGCTACGAAGCCGATGATTTAATAGGTACGCTCGCCAGAAAAGGTGCCGAAAAAGGCGATAACGTTTTCATTTGCTCCAAGGATAAAGACATGCTCCAGCTTATCAACGAAAATGTCAAAATGCTTGACATCAAGACAGGAGATATTATAGACGAGACCAAACTTCTGGAACAAAAAGGCCTGACCCCCTGCCAGTTCCTCGACGCACTAGCCCTGATGGGCGATAAATCCGACAATGTACCCGGCATTCCTGATGTCGGGCCAAAAACTGCCCAGGACTGGATTAGAAAGTATGGATCACTCAAAAATCTCTATGACAATGCCGACAACATAACAGGCAAGCGAGGACAGAGCCTTCGCGATAACAAAGAAAATGCTTACCTCAGCAAAAAACTGGTAACAATCGATTGCGAAAGCCCAATTGATATCGATTACGAATCATTTAAACTCAAAGAGCCGGATTCCGCGGCTCTAACAAGTATCTTTACCGAACTGGGATTTTCAAGGCTCCTAAAAAGTCTTGAACCTAAGGACATAAAAGCACCACCTGAAAAGAAAATCAAAGCTCAACCCGGCCTTTTCGACCAAACCGATCAAGGCCCTGTCGAAGAATTTAACAATATATCCAACACCGACCACCAGTACATATTGGTCGATACCGAAGAGTTACTTGAAAAATTCACAGACAAGTTAAAAAAGCAAAAATTCTTTGCTTTCGATACCGAAACAACAAATATCAATCCTATGATTGCAGAGCTTGTAGGAATGAGTTTTTCATGGCAGACCGGCAAAGCCTACTATATACCAGTAAAAGCCTCCCTTCCATGCAAATCGCTGCCCATCGAATTAGTTAGACAACATATGACCCCCATAATGGCAGATGATAAAATAAAGAAAATCGGTCAGAATTTAAAATATGACCTGCTGATTATGAAAAACGCAGGAATCAATGTTAAAGGAGCTACTTTTGACACCATGGTCGCAAGCTACTGTCTTGCCTCCGAACGGCGTTCGCATTCTCTCGACAAAATGGCACTCGATTTTCTTAATTACGAAACTGTTCCAATTTCCAACCTTATCGGCAAAGGCAAAAGCATTCTCACTTTCGACGGCGTCCCAACAAAAGACGCCTGCGATTACGCCGCGGAAGATGCAGATATCGCATGGCAGCTTTATGAATATTTCAAACCCCGCCTCGATTCCGACTCTCAACTTCTCAAACTTTTCAACGAACTCGAAATGCCCTTGGTCGAAGTGCTCGCTCAAATCGAATACAACGGTGTTAAAATCAATACTGGTATTCTCAAACAAATGTCGGACGAGATCAGCATTGATTTACAAAAAGCACAGGACAAAATCTATGAACTCGCAGACGAAGAATTCAATATCGATTCTCCAAAGCAACTCGAACCGATCCTCTTCGATAAACTCGGTTTACAGTCAATAAAAAAAGGCAAAACTGGCCGCAGCACCGATGCCGCTGTTCTTGAACAACTCCAAGGCCAGCACGAAATTATCGACTACATCCTACAGTATCGTGAGCTAGCAAAGTTAAAAAATACTTATGTTGATAAACTTCCTACCCTGATAAACAGGAAAACCGGCCGTGTCCACGCATCTTTCAACCAGACCATAACCGTCACCGGTCGCCTGAGCTCATCGGACCCAAATCTCCAAAATATTCCAATCCGCACAGATCTGGGTCGAAAAATAAGATCAGCCTTTGTACCCGACCAATCCGATCATATTCTACTAAGTGCAGATTATTCACAAATTGAACTTCGACTGCTTGCCCATTTTTCAGGCGACAAAGCTCTCGCAAACGCATTTTCAAAAAACATGGACATTCACTCTTTCGTAGCGAGCCAGGTTTACGATGTCCCCCTCGACCAGGTCGATTCACAAATGCGCTCAACCGCAAAATCTGTCAATTTCGGAATAGTTTACGGACAGGGCCCACACGGCCTGTCAAGAACTACCGGCATGAGCTACTCGCAAGCCAAAAGCTTCATCGACGAGTTTTTCAAAAGATATTCATCTATCAAAGATTTCATGCAGGCAACAATCGAACAAGCCAAACGCGATGGATTCGCAAAAACGTTATTCGGAAGACGACGCACAGTAAATGGCATTGGAGCCAAAAATTTCAACACCCGCTCACAAGCCGAAAGATTCGTCATAAACACAACAATTCAAGGCTCAGCAGCCGATTTGATCAAAATAGCAATGATAAACATTCACAAAAAGATCAAACAGCAAAACCTCCCCCTTAAGATGATCTTGCAGATTCATGATGAACTCGTTTTTGAATTACCTGAAAATCAAATTGAACAAATCTCCGGTTTCGTCAAAACTGAAATGGAAAACGCAATTAAAATCGATATCCCGCTAAAGGTAGATATTGAAAGCGGCAAAAGCTGGCTCATAAAGGAATAGTAACATGAATAATTTACTTACCGTAACATAGGTGGAAAATGCAGGTAGGACTATATATCCACATTCCATTCTGTTCTAAAAAATGTAGCTACTGCAATTTCTATTCGGTACCTGTAACTGGCCAAAATGTAAACAAACTCTGTGACTGCCTTATCACTGAAATCAAAACAAAACTCGACGATGATATTGATACAATTTACATCGGCGGAGGTTCACCTTCATGCATCGGTCCGGCATTGATCGATCTTATAAAGCAAATCAATCATATAACAGGCCGCCAGGTTCCAGAATTTACCGTTGAAATAAATCCCACGCAAGCTGTCAAGGAACTGTTCGACGAACTATTAAGCAACGGAGTAAACCGTATTTCTATCGGTGCACAGTCCTTTGAACAAGCCGAACTTGATTTACTCGACAGAGATTCCACCCCTCAAATCATAACCGATGCAGTCACAACCGCGTCTAAATCCGGCTTCGACAATATCTCACTCGATCTCATATTCGCCATTCCCAACCAGACGCTGCTGACATGGAGTTCAACATTAAAAAAAGCCATTGAACTACCAATCAAACACATCAGTGCATACAGCCTCTCTTTCGAAAAAGATACCGCCCTTTCGAGAATGCTCAAAACCGAACAAATTAAAAAAATAGACGAAGAAATTGATATGATGATGTATGAAAATACCATCGACATTCTCCGCGAAAACGGCTTTTCACAATATGAAATCTCTAATTTTTCAATCGCTGAATTTGAATGCGAGCATAATCTTAAATACTGGAACAACACTGAATACCTGGGAATAGGCCCCGCAGCCGGATCATATTACAAGAACCAGCGAACTATGAACTTCCCCGAGATAAAAAAATATGTCGCAGCAATTGAAACCGGCACGCCCACTTACGCAAGCGTCCAGATACCCAACCAACTGGAATTTGCTTGCGAAACAGCAGTTCTTGGCCTTCGAAAGATAAAAGGCATAAATCTTTCAGAGTATTATGACCGTACTGGCTACGATTTTATGCAGCTTTTTGAAAAACCTGTGAATACTTATGCTGTTGAAAAATTGCTCCTTGTAGAGCCCAAAAACGTTCGCCTCTCACGAAAAGCACTGCCGATAGCTGATAATGTTTTAGCAGATTTCAGCTTCGTTTAATCTAAAAATAATCCTGAATTGATACTAATTTATATAATTTTTTTGAAGAAATATTGCGTTTTTGACCAAGAAATAGCCGATTTTAAAAAAATTATTTTTTTTGTTTGTATTTGCTTTACCAATTTTGTAAAATCCTAAATTAGGGTAGTGGCCTTTCATCTCTCAAGGAAACAAACCCCACACTAGTTATGAGAGATATTTAGTGGCCTTTTTTTGGGCCAAGGAGATGTAGCGTGAGTGCAGGTACAGTAAAATGGTTTAATGCAACAAAAGGTTTTGGATTTATCACTCCTGATGATGGCGGAGACGATTATTTCGTTCATCATTCAGAGATCAAGGTTGATGGTTATGCAACCTTGGATGAAGGCCAAAGGGTTGAATTCGAAGTTGGACAGGGAAGAAAAGGCCCTTGTGCAACTAACGTAACTCCCATGTAGTTTAAATTAGTACCTTTAAAGCCCTGCGATCTGCAGGGCTTTTTTTTATTTTAGTTTTTCATAATACCGCTATTTCTGCGAAACGGTATTTTTCTAAACCAAACCTTTAATCTTCATTCAAGGTTTTCTTACGTCTCAAAATATGATGATAATGCTGGGCGAATCTATGCGCTTCATCACGAACATACTGCAAAAGCTTCCTCGCGGCATCATTGCTTCCCAGCCGAATCGGTTTATTACTTTCAAGCGTAAATATTTCTTCTTCACGTTTTGCGATACTTATAAGCAGCGGCATACCGGCTCCCAATTTTTCAAACGCACCGCCCGCGGCATGCAGCTGACCAAGCCCTCCGTCAATTAGCACCACATCAGGCCATAACTCTTCCCCCTCTACCACATGCTTATACCGTCTCGAGACCACTTCATAAATACTCGCATAATCATCAACTCCGGTAACAGTTCTTATTTTGAACCGCCTGTAGCCAGCTTTAAATGGTCTTCCATCAATAAATTTTACAACAGAACCAACGGTCTCACTCCCCTGAATATGAGCTATATCAATTCCTTCAATAATTCGAATAATATCCTTGGACTTCAAAATTTTTCTAAGTTTTTCAAGTGCCTCAGTCGGATTACTGGCAAATACTTCCGGCTGAACATGATCCTCAACCGTACCTCTATCAGACAATCGTTCGATCAGTTTTATCCTGTCGCGCAGAACCGCCGCCCTTTCAAATTCCATCGCCTCAGACGCCGTCTGCATTTCTTTATTCAACTGTCTCAAAACTGTCGTCCGCTTGGAATTCAAAAACTTCACAAGGTCTTTGACTTGACCTTTATATTGTTCTTTCGTAACCCTCGCCGCACAAGGAGCACTGCACTGCTTTATGCTGTACAAAATACAAGGCCGAAAAAAACGCCTTTTATCATCTGTCTCACTTATCTCCAGGTTACAAGTCCGAAATTTAAATATCTTCTGCAAAACTATCATCGCAGGACGCAACTCAGCCACCGCAGTAAACGGGCCAAATAATTTACTCCCGCGCCTAGGTTTGCGTGTTACATAAACACCCGGAAAATCCTCTTTCGTGATCTCCAGGTATGGAAAAGTCTTATCATCAGTAAGATGCGTATTATAAGGCGGATGTATATCCTTGATCAGCCTGGCTTCCTGCAAAATAGCATCGATCTCAGAAGCTGTTTCCAGGTAATCAATATCCTCCACTTTTTTAATCATTTCCGCAATCTTCGGTCCACGCGTTCCAAAAATATCAGCCCCCGGCTGAAAATAACTACCCACCCTGCTGCGAAGATTTTTAGCCTTTCCGATATACAAAACCAAGTCCTTGGCACCTTTCATAAAGTACAAACCCGGACCAGTCGGAAAATTCCTGATTTTTTCTCTTATCTTATCTTCTATTTTATCTTTATCCGACATTTTACCTATAAATTATTGTATCCATTTATTTTACGTAATTATACATATTCAGTTCTCCTCTTTCAACTACGCTTATAGCGCAAAAAAAAGGCTGGCAAATATTACCAGCCCTTAGCCCTTTAGGTCCTTACTTGATCTGGATCTTTTTGGATTTCTCCTTGGCCTCTTTGGATTTAGGCAAAGTAATATTGAGTACTCCATCTTTGAAATCCGCAGATACTGAATCCACATCAATATCATTGGGCAATCTTACGGTCCTGCTGAAGGTTCCATAAGACCGCTCGACATGGTATCTACCCGATTCTTCTTCCTTGATTTCAGATTTTTTCTCACCTTTGACGGTAAGCATATCCTCATTAAGTTCGATATCTACATTTTCCTTAGATAATCCGGGCAGTTCCGCCGAAATCTTGTACTCCTTATCATTACCCGTAATATCCATCCGAGGAATAAAACTTGAACTCCGAGCCAGAGAAGAAGGAGCAAAATCGAATTCTCTGAAAAAGTTGTCGAACAAATCGTCAAGGCCTGTCCTCATAAAGTCCAGAGGACCTTGAGTTGCTTTTTCTTTTCTTTTGATCAAATTGTTAGCCATAAGAGCCTCCTTTCCAATATAAATAAAGGTTTTTGAAATTTTCACTTTCCTTTATTTATATATGCAACACCCGTGCCAGAAGAAAACAAGGGTTTTGATCTAATTTTCTGAGGAAAAAATTGTCATTTTTGCAGTTTAGGCGCAAATTTGACAGCCAAAAAAATAAAAATCATCAATTCTGCAATGTCAGTAGCTTCACCCCATGTTCTTCAACCATCTTGCGAACACCGGTTATGCCTTCAAATTCGATGATCGTTATTTCAAGTATCAAAAAAACTTCGGCTCCCCCGCGCGGACATCCCGCAATAATTTCATCTCTTTTGCCCGCAGCGCAGTGAAGATGCATTTTAGGCTTATCTTCATCATCTCTATAAAGAGTTCCCACACCGAGAACCTCACCAGGCCCTGTAAAATTCTTAAAATCGGGAACTATTGGATTTTCCTGCTTTGGCCCGACAACCACATTTGCCCTCCGAAGTCCGCCCGTAATAAAAACCGCCCCGCAATTAATATTTTCCCTCTCAGCTAGCGACTCTATCGATTCATAAAGTTTCTCGCCTTCATCTAGTTTTACCGCGATGATTCTCCCTGGTTTACCAATTGAATATTCCATTTTTGCTATCCATTTTAACAAAGAAATTTAAAACAAATATTATCACATCCTGCCATTAAAATCAAAATCTTTACTTACTCAATTGACGCCTTACCCATCCAGGGTTATTATAAATATAGGTATTAAATAAAGATTTCAGCCTTGAGTGATTTATTATGTTAAATATAAATGATTTAAAAGAAAAACAGACAACCCGGTTTTTACTAATTACACTTTCTGCGATTATTCTTATAACCGGCGGCCTATGGTTTTTTGCTGAAATAGCTGACGAAGTAATTGAAGGCGACACACATGAATTCGACAAAGCTATTTTACTTGCGATGAGAAATCCCCAGGACAAATCCGATCCTTGGGGCCCAGGCTGGTTCAAAGAAATGGGAAGAGACTTAACCTCATTAGGCGGACTCGCCGTATTGACTCTTATAACCGCCGGTTGCGTAGGAGGCTTAATTATAACAAAACACCATAAAACGGCTTATCTGATTTTATTTTCTGTTATCGGTGGCATATTGTTATCATTTGCCCTGAAAAACATTTTCGGACGGCCAAGACCCGACCTCGTTCCCCACGGATCGATTGTGTACTCACAAAGTTTCCCAAGCGGCCACGCAATGGTCTCCACGGTAACTTACCTAACCCTTGGCTTTTTGCTAGCTGGGACTTTCAAAGAGTATCCAATAAGAATATACATTGTCGTCATTAGCCTTCTTGTCGCTGTCCTTGTAGGACTAAGCCGAGTTTACCTAGGCGTTCACTGGCCCACAGATGTTCTTGCAGGCTGGGCACTTGGAGGTTCATGGGCCCTGCTGTGCTGGTTTATAGCTTACTGGTTCAGAAAAAAAGGGAAAATTCGGGATTCAGAATAACTACTCTACAGATTTCGCTTCCATCTCATCCTGTCGCATAGGCATCGTATCGATCAAGTCGAAAATCTCCCGAGGATCGCTTTTTCCCTCCTTAAGCTTAACTGTCCCATCCTTGCCGATAAGAACAACTTCAAAAGGCTTTATACCAAAATTGAATCTTCTAGTCAGACTTTCAACCGAATTATACGAAAGTTCGTTAGAACATATAAATCCTTCTCTATTGCCAAAAACTTCAACTAAAATCAGTTCTCTTTCGTTTACATCCGCTTTATTAGCATCCCATTTTACCTTAAAAGCCATGTAATCTTCATTCTCCTTAGACTCAGCATATAAGATAACAACTCGATTTTCCCATTTATAATCTTCAAGATTGAAATCGGCAGATTGGCTCTTATCACTTTCGTTCATACAGCCCCCAATAAAACCAATTATTATCAATATCGTAAACCTCATGTTTGATTATAAGGTTCACCATACAAAACGGCAAAAAAAACCGCACGCCAACAGACATGCGGTTAATTTTAATTATTCAATCTACGAACATCCCATCGAATTTCCGCAGTTAAAACACTTATAACATGTCCCGTTTCGAACTGTTATCGACCCGCAGATATCACAAGCCGGCGCATCATCCTGAAAATGCTGGAACTGTGAATTAAACTGGCTCATCACTTTCTCGCCCTGCGGTTCCATATCACCCGATATCACCGTACTCACCGTCGAAACCGCCCTCTCTGCCATTTCGCTAAATCGATCCGATTTCGGCATCTCAAGCTTACTGTCCTGTTTTTTTGCCGGTATCGATTTTATCTCCATTCGCGGCGACGAACCCTTATCATCATCAGACTTTTTTTCAGGCTCTTTGGTCACTCCAGCCGCAGGCTTTTTCTCACTCTTTGTGCCGCGATTTGGAGTATTCTTTTCGGCATAACCAGGTATAAACTGACAACCCATCCAGCAGAAAATATAATCGATCAGCGATTTCGCAAACGGTATATCCTTATTAGAAGTCATACCTGACGGCTCAAATCTCGCATGACGGAACTTATCAACCAACGTAATAAGAGGCACACCATACTGAAGTGACATCGAAACGCATGTTCCCACAACGTCCATCAATCCGCCAACGGTACTTCCCTCTTTAGCCATTGTAATAAATAGCTCGCCAGGCTGACCATCCTCATACAATCCAACTGTCAGATAGCCTTCATGACCGGCAACCGAGAACTTATGAGTGATCGAATTTCTCGTCTCCGACAATCGCTTTCTAAACGGTTTTTGTACAACCGCTTCGACCTTATTCTTCTTTTCATCTTCCTTCTTCTTGGTATTGACCGGCTGAATTCGCTTTGAACCGTCACGGTAGATCGCAACAGCTTTAACACCCATTCGCCAGCCTTCCATATACGTGTTAAGAATTTCATCAGCCGTACTTTCCTTTGGCATATTGATCGTTTTACTGATCGCACCGCTCAAAAACGGCTGAACCGCCGCCATCATTTTCAAATGGCCCATATAATGAATACTTCGGCTGCCTCTGGAAGATTTGAAAGCACAATCAAAAACCGGCATATGTTCTTCATTAAGGATTGAACTCAGCTCAATGGTCTCATTCTCATCGATCTCATCAATTATAGTTTTGATATCCTTCTCACTGTAGCCAAGCCTGTCAAGCGCCATAGGAACGGTCTGATTAACAATTTTCAGCATACCACCGCCAGCCAGCATCTTATACTTAACCAACGCAATATCAGGCTCGATCCCCGTCGTATCACAATCCATCATAAATCCGATCGTGCCCGTCGGTGCCAGAACCGTAACCTGCGAATTCCTGTAGCCGTACTTGCTCCCATCATTAAACGCCCCATCCCATGCATCCTTCGCTGCCGCCAGCAGATAATCAGGACAATGCACTTCCGGTATCTGGTAAGCGTGGTCACGATGCATGCCTATCACGTTGAGCATTTCCGTTGTATTTTTATCGTATTCAGTAAATGTACCTTTAATCCCAGCAAGTTCCGCACTTGCCGAATAAGCAGTACCTGTCATTATCCCAGTTATAGCAGATGCGATCGTGCGAGCCTCGTCCGAATCGTATGGCAACGCCAAAGACATCATCAAAGAACCTAAATTCGCGTATCCCAGTCCAAGCGGACGGTACAAATGGCTATTTTCAGTAATATTCGCCTCTGGATAACTGCCATTATCAACCAGAATTTCCTGAGCAATTATAAAGATTCGAACCGCCTTCTTAAACCTCTCAATATCAAAGGTCCCGTCAGCAAGCCTGAATTTCATCAAATTCAACGATGCCAGATTACAAGCCGAATCATTAATAAACATATATTCACTGCAGGGATTAGATGCATTAATCGGCCCTGAATTAGGACATGTATGCCACTTATTTATGGTCGTGTGATACTGCAACCCAGGATCACCGCAAATACGGGTACCTTCAGCGATCGCCTTCATCAAATCCGTAGCCTTATGTTTTTCACAGTTTTCCCCTGTGGTAACCGCCTTGGTGTACCAGTCGCCGTCTTTGTCAACCGCTTCCATAAAATCATCAGTCACCCGAACAGAAAGATTCGAATTCTGGAACATGACACTATTATAAGCCTCATTATTCAAATCTCCGCCATAACCGGCCTCTATAAGCGCCCATGCCTTCTTTTCCTCTTCCGTCTTACAGGTAATAAACTCATAGATATCAGGATGATCGATCATCAAAGACTGCATTTTAGCAGCGCGACGTGTCTTTCCGCCTGATTTAACAACTGCCGCTATCTGGTCATACACCCTCATAAAGCTAAGCGGCCCTGAAGGTTTACCGCCGCCTGAAAGCTTTTCACGGCTCGACCTCAGCGTCGAAAGATCAGTACCGGTCCCGCTGCCATGCTTAAAAAGCATAGCTTCACTTTTAGCAAGCCGCATAATATCATCCATTGAATCGCCTAGCCCCTGGATAAAACACGCAGAAGCTTGAGGATACTCATAACTGCTCTTGCACGGAACCGCCTTGTTAGCCTTGGGATCCCAATGAAAATTATGTTCACTGCCCGGAATCCCATAAACGTCATAAATTCCAACATTGAACCAAACAGGAGAATTAAAAGAACCATACTGATTCACTGTCAGCCACGTAAGTTCATTATAGAAATTTTCTGCCGATTTCTTATCTGCAAAATAGCCGTCACGCTCTCCTCTATCAGCGATTGTCCGGCAAACCCGGTGAATGAGCTGTTTTACCGAATGCTCGCGGGTTCCAGTCTCGATATCACCATAAAAATACTTGCTGACCACTACTTTAGTTGCCAACTGACTCCAAAATGCCGGAACTTCTATATCTTTCTGCTCAAAAATAGCCTTTCCGGTATCGTCCGCGATTTTGGCATCACGTTTTTCCCATTCTATCTCTTTAAATGGGTGTACACCTTCTGTAGAAAAGGTTCTTCCAACCTCTAAGCCGGTAACTTTCGGTGATTGATTTTCCCAATCCGTGATATCGAAACTGTTATGATCGTTATTCATTAGGGCCTCCTTGCAAACCGCAATATATAGTGAATCAATGTTTAAGCAATACTATATTATGTGCCAACCAGCCTTTTAGTATATACGTTTTAAATATAAAGAAAACCACAAAATGTGAAAAAAAATAACGGATTTTATTACCTGTTGTATTTAATAAAGTTACAACAATAAAAAAAAATTTCAAACAGTTTAGCCTATATGGTATTTGCTTTAATATGGGGCAGTAATTGAAATTTTTCACATTCTTTCAGTTTTTTTCAAACAATTTTAATGATTTTGCATATATACTAATGAAATTGGTTCTTTTAAAATTAAATCAACTATAAAATTTAAAAAATTTAAAATTGTAACGAACTACCCCCCGTCAAAAGCGTAGAATTTAATGAAAAGTTAATAACAGATAGCTAAAAAAATCAGAAATAATTTCTTCTTCATTTTCTCCTCCAATAACCAATAGCTATCGACAGCGTGCGGGACGCTGTTAAATCTCAAAAAAAGCGGTGTTATCCTCCTTGACACCGCTTTTTTATTGCGCATTATTTAAGATATTAATACGACATCGCGATTTACGATTGTATTATTAACCGTAAATTACTGTTTAATAAGAAATTAACCTGTTTTTGTTAAATTCTAAATCCGTATTTCTAAATCCTAAACAAATTCAAAATTACAATGACGAAAATTCAAAACATCCATCGTATGGAAAAGAGCGTTTTTGTTTTGAAAATTCGGATTTTAGTTATTCGAGATTGTTTAGAATTTAGCGTTTAGTGCTTAGTGTTTCAGCAGGATTTTATAATAAATCGCGATGTAATAGCAAACATCTTTATACATTTCCTGATTGTAAATTTCCAAAAAAATAATAAAATAAGGTTGAAACTAATCAAAAGATTTAATATATTGTTCGCTTGCTGATTACGCGGGTGTAGCTCAGCGGTAGAGCGTCACGTTGCCAACGTGAATGTCGTGAGTTCGAATCTCATCACCCGCTTTTGCTCTTGCAGTAAGAAATTATATAGTTTCGGCGAGGTATCGGCTAAAGATTAGCACGACGGTGGTCGCCGGAATGAGTAGAAAGTAAATAACGAGCTAATAATTAAAAAAGCCTGTTTTTTAATGGAAGTATCCCTTGAAACCGTCGTTTTAAGGGTTTTTTAATGCAAAAATAAATTCAAGGAGTACTTGAGATGGCTGACAACGAAATACAGGAAATTCAAAATAAGGTAACAGTCACAGACAGCGGCGCATGCAAAAAGAAAGTTTCTGTCGAAATCCCGCAGGAAAAAATAGAACAGGTCAAAAAAAACGATTATGACGAGCTACGCAGGGAAGCCGTTATTCCGGGTTTCAGAAAAGGCAAAGCCCCCATGAGACTGCTGGAAAAAAGATTCGGAAGTGATATCCAAAAACAGGTTAAAGTCAAACTTCTTGCAGAAGCCACCGAATCGGCCATCAAAGATGAAAATATCGATATGATCGGATCAGAACCTGACGTCGATGTCGATGCAATCGAAATGCCTGAATCAGGACCCCTGAAGTTCGAATTCGAAGTAGAAGTCAGACCAGAATTTGAGCTTCCTAAGCTTGAAAATATCCCCGTTGAAAAACCAAAAACCGAAATAACAGACCAGCAGGTAGATCAGGAAGTTGAAGAACTTCGCAAAAACGCAGGCGTATGGAAACCCGCCGAAGGTGCTAAAGCCGAAAAAGACGACCAGGTTATTGCGGAGGTAAAAATCGTCATTGATGGAAACAAGGAAAACGCAAAAACCGAAGGTGCCCAGATATTCGTCAGAGAAACCGGAATGGTTGCCGGTGTTCCGGTTTCGGACCTGGACAAACTGCTCGAAGGCGTAAAAGCTGGAGATACCAAAAAAACCAGCGTTGATATCCCCAAAACTTTCTACAATGAAGAACTTCGGGACAAAAAAGTTGACTTGGAAATCAAAGTGGAAGACATCAAAAAACTCGAACCTGCCGAACTAAATGAGGGATTCTTCAGCAGATTCGGAGTCAAAGACCTCGATGAACTTAAAAATTCAATTCGGGAACATGCAGAAGATATGGTTGAGCGACAAATCAGGACCGCAATGGCTGAAGACATCCGCAGTTACCTGCTTGAAAATACAGATTTTGACCTCCCTGGCGATATCGTCGCAGACCAGTCCGCCAGACTGCTCCAAAGACAATACATAAACATGATGATGCAGGGAATGGATCGCGAAAAGATCGAACAGCAGATGGAACAGCTTAGAACCTCAAGCGAAGAACAGGCCATTGAACAGTTAAAAATGTTCTTCATCATGGACAAAGTCGCTGACGAACTCAAGGTAGAAGTCGATGAATCAGAAGTAAACAACTACATTGCTCAAGTGGCAGCACAAAGAGGCCGCAGACCTGAAAAAATGCGTGAAGATATGATAAAAGATGGCTCTTTAGCCCAGTTTACTTTGCAGGTTCGCGAAGACAAATGCATTCAACAGCTTCTTGAAAAAGCAGATATCAAGGAAGTTGAAGCTAAATCAAAAACTCCTAAGAAGAAGAAAACCGCTAAAAATACTGCAAAAAAAGATGCTGAAAAAGAAACTGAGTCACAAGAAAAGAAAAAGACCGCTAAAAAGCAAACGGACAAAGAATAAAACCAAAATCAAAAGCCCTGTTTTAACAGGGCTTTTTTATTTCTTAAGCAATGGGCTGTTATTATCGTTATATGTAACTGGCGAAGGTATTCCGTCAATTACTACCTGTTCTTCAAAGACTTTGCCGGTAAGATAATCCGTAAATCTCACTTTTAAAGTAATATTCCTGAATTCAACCTTTTCAATATTGGATATATCAAACACCAGCCTGTAATAATTGGTCATCATCGCTGACGCCCATTCGTTTTTAAGTTCTTCTGGACTTATTGACCAGGATGCCAACTTCGCCTGTTCCTCTGGTAAAGACAAATCCCAGACTTCGATATCTACAGACCCTGCACCTTTTATGGCATCTCCAAATTGATCATAAGTTTTCACATAACAAATAAAAGTTTCCTTGACTCCATTATAATCCTTATCGAAGAAACCCGTCCTATCGGCAATCTTGATTTTCGCTACAGAAATAATATTTTCGATGTTCACATTTGGGTCAGTCCCGCTCAATGTGGCAATTTGGCTTTTAAGTTGAAGATTTTGACTGCTAAGTTCACTGATCTGCCTTCTAAGCTCTACATTTGTATCTGTAAGCTGCTTATTTTCTTCTATAACCAGATTACTTTCCTGGCAGCCCTGTAAAAAGCCAAACCAAATCACTGTGATAATAATTAACACCCATTTTTTCATTTTCTAGCATTCCTTAGCTAAATGAAATCAAACATCAATCGCTGTTAATTTCTGGAGATTTCTGTAAAATTTTATCGGCCAAACCATAATCTACCGCTTCCTGGGCCTCCAACCAAAGATTTCGATCAGAGTCCTTCTCTATTTTTTCGGCATTTTGGCCAGTATGCGATGAAAGAATTTTGTAAAGTCTTTCACGCAATCTGATTATTTCTCTTGCCTCGATTTCAAGGTCCGTCGCAGGCCCCTGCATTATCCCGCTCAACAACGGCTGATGCAGCAATACTCTGCCGTTTGGGAGTATATACCGTTTACCCTCATCACCGCCGGCAAATAAAACCGCACCCATACTAGCTGCCTGACCAATACAATATGTGGCAACATCACAACGTAAAAATTTCATTGTATCATAGATCGCCAAACCTGCTGTGATAGAACCCCCAGGCGAATTAATATAAAAATGAATATCACTTTTAGAGTCGTCATTAGATAAAAATAACAACTGTGCTATTATCAAATTGGCCGAATCGTCATTAACTTGCCCGCCAAGAAAAATTATTCTGTCCTTAAGCAGCCGTGAATAGATATCATAGGATCGTTCACCTCTACCGGTTTTTTCTATTACAATTGGAACTAGCTGGTTTGATATCATTTTATATATTACTCCTATATAGCTAAATTACTTTTTCTTTTTCTCTTTTTCCTTTTGATCTTCTTCTTCGTGAAGCACTTCATCGATAAGGCCCCAGTCCAACGCCTCATCCGAACTCATATATCGATCGCGTTCGGTTTCTTTGGCGATTGCTTCTTTTGAACGATTTGAATGCATTTCAAGAATACCGATCAGCATTTGCTTGGCTTTGATAATTTCCTCTGCCTGAATCCGGATATCTTCTGCCTGGCCTGTTATTCCGCCCCAGGGCTGATGAAGCATAACTTTTGAATGAGGCAAAGCAAACCTTTTACCCTCAGAGCCAGCCGCCAAAATTATCGCCGCTCCAGATTGTGCCCTGCCGATACAATACGTCGCAACCGGAGAGCCGACAAACCGCATCGTATCATAAATTGCCATAGTATCATCAACACTGCCGCCCGGCGAATTAATATAAAGACTAATCTCCGCTCCAGGCTTACTGTTGTCCAGGTACAAAAGTTTCATGATCACTTCTGTCGCCATCCGGTAATTTATCTCACCGATCATAAACAGTATCCGGTTGTCCAAAAGCATATCATCAAGGCTCATTTCACGAACCCGCTGATACTGACTCTGAACTCTGGGGCTGGTACCAATGGTATTATGGAAGTTCTTATCAGGCCAATACTTGTTCAAATCATCAATTAACATAGATTTCCTCTTATAACTTTTATTCAACTTATTTATACTCGATTTATCGGCAAAAAAAGGATAAAACTTTCATTTAATTCTTTTATAAGACAAAAAAACAAAACTGAAAAGTAATTTTATTTTAAAATTGAAAATTTGCAAAACTCCTATTATTATATCTTAAGCAATTTTTTATTTGGGAAACCGTTAAGTTATGGATAACAAAGGATTTACACATCTACACCTTCATACCGAATACTCTCTTCTCGATGGAGCGATTGGTCTTGGCAAACTCTTCGACCGGTGCAAACAGCTCGGTATGGATTCCGTCGCCATTACAGACCACGGCAACATGTTTGGTGCGGTAGATTTCTATACAAAAGCAAAAGCCAATGACATCAAGCCGATCATAGGCATTGAAGCTTACATCGCTCCACAATCCCGGTTCGAAAAACAAGCAGGCAAGATAAAGGAAAACGCCTATCATTTATTGCTGCTCGCAGAAAACACCACCGGCTACCACAACCTCTTGAAACTCTCAAGCGCCGGTTACACTGAAGGTTTCTATTACAGACCCAGAATCGACAAAGAAATTCTCTCCCAGCATAAAGAGGGTCTCATCTGCACCAGCGCCTGCATAAGCGGTGAAATAGCACGAATGATAGAAGCCCAAAATATCGACGCAGCCAGACAAGCCGTCGAAAGTTATCTCGAAATCTTCGGACCAGACCATTTTTTTATCGAAATCCAGCAGCATGAAGGCGACGACCCCCATATTCGCTCCGGCCTGATCGACCTCGCCAACAAAATGGGCGTCGGACTTATCGCAACCAATGACGTCCACTTTTTAAATGAAGACGACTACACTGCACATGACGCCCTGACCTGTATCAGCACCGGCAAAATTGTCACAGACCCCAACCGGATGCGTTACCCACGGGACGTTTACCTGAAAACTTCTCAGGAAATGCGTCAAATATTCGCCGATGTCCCCCAAGCCTGCGACAACACCTTGGCAATTGCCCAAAGGTGCAACGTAGAAATCGACTTAAAAACCACTCACGCTCCAAAATATGTACCCCAAGACGGCCAAAGTTCAGATGATTACCTCAGATATCTCGTTTACGACAATGCAAAAAAACTCTACGGAGAAATCACAGAAAAAATCACAGCCAGGATCGAAAGAGAGCTGGAAGTAATCATAAGCAAAGGCTTTTCCAGCTATTTCCTCATTGTATGGGATTTCTGCAATTACGCACGCCAAAACGGCATCCCCGTCGGAGCAAGAGGAAGCGGCGTCGGAACAATTGTCGGCTATTGTCTGGGCCTCTGCGATGTTGACCCGCTCAGATACGACCTGCTCTTCGAACGTTTCATGGACCCTCAGCGAAACGAGTTCCCCGATATCGATATAGACATCTGCCAGGACAACCGCGGAAAAATCATCGAATACGTCCGCCAGAAATACGGTCATGTAGCACAAATCATCACCTTCGGAACGATGAAAGCCCGTGCGGTCATCCGCGACGTCTGCCGTGTACTGGACGTTCCCCTCAAAGAAGCCGACAGACTAGCCAAACTCGTTCCAACCGATTTAGGAATTACACTCGACAAAGCACTCGAAATGGAACCGGAACTGAAACGCTCCGCCGAACAAGACCCCCAAACCGCTAAAGTAATCGAAATCGCCAAAAAACTCGAAGGCCTCTCCCGCCACGCCGGCGTACACGCCGCCGGTGTAATCGTTGCCGACGAACCTCTTACCAATTTCATACCTTTATATAAACAAAATCGCGATTCCGAGCAGATAATAACCCAGTACGAAGGCCCAACTGCCGAAAAAGTCGGACTCCTGAAAATGGATTTCCTCGGCCTGCGAACCTTAAGCGTCATATCCCGCGCCATTTACCTCGTGAAAGAGCTTCACGGCACCGAAATCGACATCGAAAAAATCGATATAAATGATCAGAACGTTTTTAAACTATTCTGCCAGGGTAAAACCAAAGGCGTATTCCAGTTCGAATCCGGCGGCATGCAGGACATGCTCATGAAAATGAAGCCAGACAGGCTCGAAGACCTAATCGCCGCCAATGCCCTCTACCGCCCCGGCCCGATGGAACTCATCCCCGACTACATCCAGCGAAAACACGGCGCAAAATGGGACGTCCCCCACCCCATAATGAAAGAAATCCTCGAAGAAACCTTCGGCATTATGGTTTACCAGGAACAGGTCATGCGTATCTGCAATTCGCTCGGCGACATCCCCCTGCGACAGGCATACACGCTCATCAAAGCAATAAGCAAGAAAAAAGCTTCTGTTATCGCAAAAGCCAAAGAGCAATTCATAAACGGCTGCCAGGAAAAAGGCTTAACCCAGGCTCAGGCCCAGGAAATCTTCGAACTCATCGAACGTTTCGCAGGATACGGCTTCAACAAAAGCCATTCAACCAGATACTCTTTTATAGCTTACCAGACTGCATACCTCAAAACATATTGGCCCGTTGAATTCATGGCCGCCCTGCTCACGTACGAAATGGGCAACACCGACAAAGTCGTCGATTACATTAGCGAAGCAAAATCGATGGGAATCGAACTTGCCCCCCCAGACATCAACGAAAGCTTCACTGATTTCACCGTCGTAAAAAGCAAATCTCACACCGACAAAGACACCCCCGGACTGATAAGATTCGGGCTCGGAGCGGTAAAAGGCGTCGGCGAAAAAGCGGTCGAACAAATAATTCAAGCCAGGAAAAAAAAAGGCCTTTTCAAATCTCTTTTCCATTTCTGCGAAAATGTTGACCTCCGAGCCGTAAACAAACAGGTTTGCGAAGCTCTCATAAAAGCCGGCGCTTTCGACAGACTTGGCGGCTCCCGCGCACAGATGATGCTCGCCCTCGAAGAAGCAATGAATGCCGGCTCCATGGCCCAATCAGACCTCGCAAAAGGACAGGCTTCGTTGTTCGGCGGTAACGGCGATAGCTTCGAAGATGACCACAAAAGGCTTCCAGAAGTTCAGCCATGGTCCGAACTAGACCTCCTGCAAAAAGAAAAAGAAGTGCTCGGCTTTTATGTAACATCCAACCCCCTCAGCAAGCACGCCGAAACAATAAAAGCCTACTCCAGCTGCAACACCTCACATCTTTCAGAAGGAAAAGAAGGCCACGAAGTCATCATTGGCGGAATGCTCACGAAGATTCGAAGCATTGTCACCCGCAACGGCCGAAACGCCGGCAAAAAAATGGCCATTCTAACCCTTGAAGACCTCCAGGGCGATGTCGAAGTCGTGCTGTTCCCCAAACAGCTCGAAAAGTTTGCACATCTTCTCGAAGTTGATACAATTATCTTCATAAAAGGTAAAGTTGACGTTTCACGCGAAAAAGCCAACATATTATGTGATGAGGTTATCGGAATTGACGAGGTAAGCGAAAAACTTCGCACCAGGGTCCTTTTGACGATAGAGCATAATAAGATAAATCGAGAACTGGTCGAGCAGATAAAAAGCCTCTGCCAGAGACACAAAGGCTCCAGCCATGTAAATATAATAATCAGAACAGGCCAGGCCATCGTCAGTACACATGCCAAAGAATTGGCTGTACAGGCCGATATAGAATTTTGCGACACTATGAGAGAGCTTGTAGGCGCAGAAAACTTCGAATTGACAAGTGCTTAGACAACGGAAAAAAATGCTCAATAGCTTAAAATTAATGTACAAAAGATGGCCGGAAGTCCTTCTGGTCATATTATTCACCGGCGGCGCAATGCTGATGATGATTGAACATGACAAAAACACAAACGCAAGCGAAGCCGTCACAATGTTAATGGCTATCGTAACCGGAATTTTCATGGTCTTAGGCTACATCTTCCAAATTGGCTTTTTGCGAACAGTTGTCATCCAACCAGACGACCACTTCCACCCCACACAGCTGCTGATGATCGGAAGACAGTTTCTATGGCGAATCGTAGGCTTTAGCATTATTCTTGCGATAATATTTTTCATCTTGGCAAACGCTTTTCTCGCTGCAATGATAACTTTTTTTTCCGATATAGACATTCAAAACTCAATAAAAGCCCCAACCCAGGAAATTCCTGATTGGTATTCTCTAGTAGCCGCAGCAGCAGCATTGATATTGTTTTTAAAATACTGGCTTTTCGTACCGGCCCTTATAATTGTTACCGATTGCAAACTTTTGGAAAGTTGGAAATTAATCAAACCTGTCAAACTTTTCAAAGCACGCGAAGTTTGGCTCTGGCTCATCCTGATAATTCTTTTCAACTGTATTAGCTGGCTCGCAGCCAAATACATCAAAGTCAATGGAACAATCGACACCATCATCGGAGCATTCAGCGTTTTCACTTCAGTGCTGGTAGCTTTCGGTTTACAACTCGCAGCGGTTAAATACATTAAAAAAGTCTTTGGCAAAAATCACCCCGAACAACCAGAAGGAACCAAATGAATTTCTCAGGCAAATTTATCGTATTAGACGGACCTGACGGATGCGGAAAAAGCACCCAAACCCAATTGCTCCGCGACTGGATCACATCACAAGGCTTCGAAACAGTATCATTCCGAGACCCCGGGACAACAGTGATCGGCGAAAAAATCCGCGACATCCTACTCGACCCCATCCACGATATAATGGACGTTCGCGCAGAACTGCTCCTGTACATGGCTAGCCGGGCTCAACTTTGGCACGAATGCATCCACCCCGCCCTAAAAGCCGGTAAATGCGTGATAATGGACAGATGGCTTAGCTCAACCTGTGCATACCAGGGCTACGCAGGCAAAGCAGGAATAGACACTGTTTTAAAAATCGCACAAACTTCTCTTGAGCGCCTCTGGCCTGATGCTATAATTATATTAGATGTCGATTTGGAAACTGCGGCAAGCAGAATGCAGCGGCAGCTCGACCGAATGGAACAAAAAGGCGATAACTACCACAGCAAAGTCCGTCAGGGGTTCCTCGAACTTGCAAAAATAATCGACTGCATAGACGTCGTAGACTCTACCAAAGACATCCAGACTGTACATATTGAAATAATAAAATTGTTAGCGACAAGGATACAAAATGACAAATTACACCATCACCGCTCCAAAGGGCTTTCTCGCTTCTGGCGTAAAGTGCAACATTAAAAAATCCGGCAAAGAAGATCTGGGCCTAATCGTCTGCCCTTCAGGTGCAACCGCGGCAGCAATGTTCACTACAAACAAAATCACCGCCGCCCCTGTCGAAGTATCAAAAGAACATCTTAAATTCCGCGGCACCCAGGCCATCGTGGTAAACTCCGGCAATGCAAACTGCTGCACTGGTAACGCCGGCGCAAGGGATGCCCAGCTGATGTGCCAGGAACTCGCCGCTCAACTTGAAGTCCTACCTAACCGGGTCCTTATCGCTTCCACTGGAGTCATCGGCCACAAACTTCCCATGTACAAAGTTAAAGTCGGCATTGAAGAAGCTTTCAACCGCCTAAAAGCTGACTCCGACTCGGGCATGGCTTTCTCCAAAGCCATCATGACCACCGACACAAAACCCAAAACAGCGATAAAAAAAATCAATATTTCCGGAAAACAAGTTACCATCGCCGGCACCGCCAAAGGAGCCGGTATGATCGGCCCGAATATGGCAACAACCTTGTGCTTTATAACAACCGATGCCGCAATCTCAAAAACCCTCCTGCGAAAAGCCTTATCTTCTGCCATTGGCGATTCCCTCAATAAACTTACCGTTGACGGCCACCAAAGCACAAACGACACTGTAATAGTTCTAACCTCTGGGATGGCAGGCAATCCGATGATAAAAAAAGTTGGCACAAATTACAAAAAATTCGCAAATGCAATGATCCAAATCTGCGACGATCTCGCAAAACAAATGGCACTAGACGCCGAAGGCGCAACAAAAATGTTCACGGTACTTGTAAAAGGTGCCAAAAACCAGGCTCAGGCCGCCCACGCTGCACGCTCAGTCGCAAATTACGATCTGGTCAAATGTGCGATCCACGGAAATGACCCTAACTGGGGCAGAATTATCTGTGCAGTAGGTTCATGCGGAGTTGATCTCAACCCCGACAAACTCACCTGCAAAATCGGCAACATCACTGTTTTCAGAAATGGCCAGCCCGTAAATTTCGACCCTCAAAAAGTCAGCGACATCATTGCCCAAAAATCCCACACAATCGAAGTCAATCTCGGAATCGGCAAATCAACCGACAAATGCTACGGCTGCGATCTATCCCGCGAATACGTAACAATAAACGCCGACTACCACACATAGTACAGTCAGTAAGCCTTACCCTTTTTGCTTTTCCAGTAATCGAAAAGCCCAATCGCCTCCTCCCAGCACAATCCCCCTGCAATCACAATTCCACTCTGTCCACTCGCCTTCATCTGCTCATTTGAAATCGCCAACTCATTAAAACCCGCCTTTCGAGCATCCTCAATTGCCGCTCCGAAAAATATTTTGGCAATCTTCGCCCAATGTATCGCCGAAAAACACATCGGACACGGCTCTGTCGTCGAATAAATCTCACATCCCGAAAGATCAACCGAACCAAGCCTCTCACATGCCCTCCGAATCGCACAAATTTCCGCATGAGCCGTTATATCCGTACTTTTCCACACATTATTATGCTCTACCGCAACCACCTCTCCATCTTTCACGATGCAAGCCCCAAAAGGCGTCTGTCCCTCATCAATACCTTTATAAGCCTTATCCAGCGCAAGCTTCATAAAATCTACTTGCGTCATTACTCGCCCCTGATCTGCAAAATAACCGTCCGGTTCCGCGGCCCGTCAAATTCGCAAAAATATATCCCCTGCCATCTTCCCAAATCCAGCTGCCCATCTCTAACTATCACCTGCTCACTGCACCCGAACATCGAACACTTAAAATGCGAATCGCTATTGCCTTCACTGTGACGATAAGCCGGGTTATTTTTTGGCACCAGCTTATCAAGCGTTTGCAGCAGATCATGAACAACATCCGGATCCGCATTTTCATTTATCGTTATCCCCGCCGTAGTATGCGGACAGTAAATAATAACATCTCCGGCATTTACCCCGGAACTCTTAACCGCTCTCGCAACCTCATTGGTAATATCTACCATATCATTGCGTTTACGCGTCTTTACATCGAAACTTTTTCTAATAAAATTCATTATTTCCCCTTTCTACATTTGTTCAACAACTTCAATTCCAAGCAACTCATTCAACCCATGCCTGATCGTTCTCGCGGTAAGATCACACAACAGCAGCCGAGCCCCGCGAGATTTCTCGTCCGCCTTCAAAACCGGGCACGCCGTATAAAAACTCGAAAACTTCTGAGCCAGTTCATACAAATAACTCGTCAAAAAATTCGGCCTACACTCATTCGCCGCCGCATTTATCATTTCACCATAACGCAGCAGATACTTCGCCAGATCGATCTCCTGCCCTTCTTCCAGATGCAAACTCTCAATATTTGCTATCTCCTCTTTTACATCAACCCTGCCCTCCGCTTTACGCTCGATCGACTTGATCCTAGCATACGCATACTGCATATAAGGAGCCGTATTACCCTCCATCGCCAGCATCTTATCAAAACTGAACACATAATCGCTGTCACGGTTATTCGAAAAATCCGAATACTTCACCGCCCCGATACCAACCGCCTTTGCGATCTGACCTTTCTTGTCATCACTCAAATCCGGATTCTTCTCATTGACCACATTCATCGCCCGCTCAACCGCCTCATCAAGCAGATCTTTCAATTTTACATTCTCACCGCTCCGTGTTTTAAACGGCTTTCCATCCTCTCCCAGCATCGTCCCAAAAGTAACATGCTTTAGCTCCACCGTCTCATCAACCCAACCAGCCTCTTTAACCGTCTCAAACAACATCTGAAAATGCAGAGATTGCCTCGCATCGGTAACATATATTATCTTCTTCGCACCAAGCTCATCCACCCGAAACTTCAGCGCCGCCAGATCAGTTGTCGCATACAAAAAAGCTCCATCACTTTTTTGAATTATAAACGGCAGCGGCTCCCCTTCCTTATTCTTGAATCCTTCCGGAAAAACACACATCGCCCCCTCGGACTCAACCGCAAGCCCCTGCTCTTTCAACTTCTCCACCACATCTCCGAGCATCTCACGATAAAAACTCTCCCCCCGCTCATCCTCTTTCGAAAGCCCAACACCAAGCCGCTCATATATATCACTGTAATGTTTGCGCGACTCATCAACGATATACCCCAAAACACCCATCGTGTATTCATCACGGTTATGCAGATTCACTACATGCCTGCGTGAAATCTCGGCAAACTCCAGGTTACTGTCAAACTCATTCTTAGCCGACTTATAAAGAAGCTCCAGATTACTAAGCTCCCCAAGCTGCTTCTCAGGATCGGTCAGCCGCTCCCCAGCCTGCTTTTCCAGATAAGCTATCAACATCCCAAACTGCGTCCCCCAGTCACCAATATGATTCTGCCGCACAACATCATTACCTAAAAATTCCAGCATCCTCGAAATACAATCACCAATTATCGTACTCCGCAAATGCCCCACATGCATCTGCTTGGCTATATTCGGACCCGAAAAATCAACCACAACTCTTGCCCTATCTTCCGCCTCATCCACACCAAGCCTGTCCCCGTCTGCATTTATCTCAAGCAGCGCCCTTTCCAGAAATTCCGCCCTAAGCCGCAAATTTATAAATCCCGGCCCCGCAATCTCAGGCTCTTCGCACATATCCGACAAATCCATCTTCTCCACTATCTTCCCAGCCAACTCCCGCGGATTGGCCTTCATCTTCTTAGCCGCCCCCATCACCCCGTTAACCTGGTAATCACCAAAACTAGGATTCGCCGACGCCCGCACAACCGCAGGATACCCACTCCCGCAAACTTCCTCGAAAACCTTGCCAACCTTATCTTCTAAAATTTCAACAATCGCTCTCATTTTAAAAATGTATTTCCTCAAATCAATTAACTTTTTTACTTTTTTAACAAATTTTCTATTTCTACACCATCTATTATAAGACCTTTAATATTGCTTTTTTCAATTTTTACATCAGTAAAATCACAACCGATAAAAGTACTATTGTTTAAATCACATTCTTCGAAAATCAAACTACTTTGCCGTAGACCTTTTTTTTGTAACTCGCATGGTAAGCCGATATGTGTGAATCGGGTACTACTCATATTTGCGGCTGAAAAGTTAACATTACTGAAATTGATATTGAGGAATTTGCAATTAGCTAAACTAACATTTTTAAATTCTGAATTTTGCAAATTAACATCCTCAAACACGCTTTCCTCCATATTTACGTTTTTTATGTCTTTACTTTTTCCCATTAACCAGTCTCCTAAAAAAAAATTGATCAAAACAGTTTACTTTTAGGCGCAATAACCACAAAAGCTCTTATAATCTAAATCATCTTTACCACAGCTGCTAAGTATCACGTTCGAAACATTTAAAATTTTCTATGGTACGCTTCCTGTCCCAAAGGGACAATAGTTTCATAGCCGTGGGCGCAAGCCCACGGAACTCTGCTCAATCCGTCCAAAAGCCCTGAAAGGGCGAAAGTTTTCTTAAATATATTGCTCATTATACTCTATTCCATGCTTTTTTAAAAAAGCTTTCATCTCTTCCTTGAAATCCATTTTCTCATGGTGCTCTTGTTGCTTTTGTATATATTCGATAACTTTATCAAGCCCGGAATGGGAAACTGAAAAAACTGAATATCCATCCTGCCATTGAAAATATTTTAATTCAGGAAATGTTTCATGAACCCACTTAGAACTATTCGACTTCAATTCTCTGACAAAATCTGAAATATTACCATTCGGCCTCAGACTAATCGCCATATGAATATGGTCAGCAATACCATTTATAATAAAAAGCTTCACTTCCGATTTATTGCATATTCCAGCTATGTACTGACATAACCTTTCAAAAACCTTTTTTCCAAGAAAAGGTTTTCTATTTTTCGTCGAAAAAACAATATGATAATTTAAATTTGAATAAGTCATTTTACTTTAAATCTTCACCTGCTCAGCATCGCCCCAGATCATTTCCAGATTATAATACTCCCGCGACTTCTCACTCATGATATGGATCGTTACATCAACATAATCCAGCAATATCCACGACGCATTCTCATACCCCGCAATCCCGAACCGCATATACTTATTCTCTCTGGCCATATCGCTGATCTCATCAGCAACCGTCCTCATCTGCCTGTCACTGCTGCCGGTCATAATCACAAAATAATCCGTCGCCGGGCTCTTACCTTTAAGATCAAGCACCACCACATCACGGCAATTTCTCTCCAGCCCTATTTTCGCAGCCTTAACGCTGAACTCCCTCGAATCAATAATATTTTTACTCAATTTAACTCCGAACATAAGTAATAAAAAAAAGCAGTGGCCCCATATCAGACCACCGCTTTTAGACTACACTCAAAAAGTCAATTCATTATTGCATACCAAGCCAATCCGCAATATAAGGTGCGAATTTAACAACCACACCGCTAAATACAACAGAAACCATGGTCATCAGCTTGATTAAAATGTTCAAACTCGGTCCCGATGTATCCTTAAAAGGATCACCAACGGTATCACCGACAACAGCCGCCTTGTGAGACTCACTTCCCTTGCCTCCATAAGCACCTCTTTCGATGTACTTTTTCGCATTGTCCCATGCGCCGCCGGTATTGTTCAATGTAATCGCAAGCGTAAAGCCCGCTGTTAATCCGCCCGCAAGCAGACCAATTACACCGGCAACGTCAAAAACAATACCTGTAAGGACCGGAACTATTATCGCAAGTGTTGAAGGAAGAATCATCTCTCGCTGCGCACCTGCTGTAGAAATGCTCACACAGCGTGCATAATCGGGCTCAGCCGTTCCGTCCATAATACCGGCGATTTCCTTGAACTGGCGGCGAACTTCATTCACCATCGCCCCAGCCGCACGTCCGACCGCTTTCATGGTCATCGCACAGAAAACAAACGCCATCATAGCCCCCAAAAATATTCCGCAAAGCAGTTTGGGGTTCATTATCGTAAGGTTATATGCATCCACAAAATTCTGAATGGAAGCTTCTTTAACATTTATAGTACCTGCAATGGCACCATCTGCGGAAAACATGACTTCTCCAACCTGGTAAATCCCATCAGCACTTTCTCTTGCCAAACGGGCAACCCATATTCTTATTTCTTCAAGATATGCCGCCAGAAGAGCCATCGCTGTCAAAGCAGCACTGCCGATAGCAAAACCTTTTCCGGTCGCCGCGGTGGTATTTCCAAGAGAATCCAAAGCGTCTGTTCTTGTACGAACTTCCTTGCCAAGACCGCTCATTTCCGCGTTACCGCCGGCATTGTCAGCGATAGGACCATAAGCATCTGTCGCAAGAGTAATACCCAAAGTTGAAAGCATACCAACTGCTGCAAAACCGATACCGTAAAGACCCATCGGAGGACTGCTGAAACCGCCTGCGAAACCATATGCACATATAATACCTGCTACAATAGTTACCACCGACCAGCCGGTTGAGAACATACCGGTCGCAAGTCCGTCAATAATCGTCGTTGCCGCTCCCATCTGTGTCTGAGCCGCAATTCCCTTTGTTGGCTTATATTCATCGGAAGTGTAATATTCGGTTATTTGCCCGATAATAACACCCGCAAGCAAACCGGAAATCACCGAACCGAAAATGCCCCATGTTATCCAGTCAAGAGCTGCCATGATTGCAAGGGCAATAAGAATGAGAACAGAACTTCCAAGCGTTCCGATAAGCAGAGACCTTAAAAGGTTCTTTTGCGTTGCATCCTCTTTACACCTGACCATGAAAATACCGATTATCGAAAGTATGATACCTATGCCCGCAACTACCATCGGAGCGGTAACCGCCTTAACAGCCGTCATACCTTCTGGCAGCTCACCAACTAGCGGAAGAGCCGCACCCAATGCTGCGGTTGCAAGAATCGAACCACAGTAACTTTCATAAAGGTCAGCACCCATACCAGCTACGTCACCAACATTATCACCAACGTTATCAGCGATTGTCGCAGGGTTACGTGGATCATCTTCCGGAATTCCCGCTTCAACCTTACCTACAAGGTCAGCACCAACGTCCGCAGCCTTGGTATAAATTCCACCGCCGACACGCGCAAAAAGCGCCTGGGTTGATGCACCCATACCAAAAGTCAGCATCGTTGTTGTAATTTCTATAAGCTTGTGATGCGGATCCATGCCGGCATTAACAAGATTCAAACCTGCAAACCTAAGTCCGTTTTCCATATTCGCAGCAGTATAAACAAGCTTATCGAGGATCAGGTACCAAGCTGTAATATCAAGCAAACCAAAGCCGACCACTACAAGACCCATAACAGCACCGCTGCGGAAAGCAACCTGCAAACCTTTATTAAGGCTCTCGCTCGCGCCCTGGGCTGTTCTCGAAGATGCGTTTGTCGCCGTTTTCATTCCCAAAAATCCGCAAAGACCGGAAAAGAATCCGCCGGTCAGAAATGCAATAGGAACAAATGGGTTCTGAACGCCCATATATGCCAGTGCAGTGAAAATAGCAAGAAGGATCAGAAATACAATTGATACTACACCATACTGACGGTAAAGATACGCATAAGCGCCATCTTTCACGTGCTTGGCGATCCTTATCATGTTTTCGTTTCCTTCAGGGGCACCCATCACCTTCTTGTAGAAGTAGATCGCGAACACCAAGGCAATAACAGAACAGACAAGCGATAATATCCATCCGCCTTCGCCCGCTGTAGCTTGGCCTTGACCTGCGAAGGCAGTGCTCCCAAAAGCAATACCGGGCAACAACATGGTCAATCCTTTACTAATGTTTTTCACTGTGCTTTCCTTTCTAATAATAAAATAGTGAAGCAATTTTGTTACTATTTAACAACTTAATTGTTCATTTTTACGGTAATCACGCACGATAAGACTGTGAACTATTTAACAATAGTGCGAAATTAGTGAGAGTGTACACAAATAAAATCTATTTGCAAGCGATTACTGCCTATTTTTACCATATTTTCGATACTTTTTTATCGAAGCGGTAAACTTAAAAAAAATCATACAAAACTATTTCAAAATAGGCAAAAAAATAGGCGAGGTGGTGAAACAGGCTGGGGGGGGAACCTGTGTATCACACTTGCCTCGCCGAGGTTTATTTTCAAAGCTCTATAAAAGCCTTAAATTCAAAACGCACTTTACATAATTCAAATATAAATGTCAAGGAAATTCTGATTTCTTTTTTTTTCGTATTATTTGTAACAATTAGCTTTTATTTGACTATAACCGCACTTTATCGAACCTTAATGCTTGCAGATTGTAATATTTTTGTTATCTTATAGCCTGTTATATCGGATTCATTTATAATTTCGGAGTTTTAAATGGCAAAAAGCAAGGACGCAAATGTTGTCTTAGCAATTAAAGATACTGCTAATACCATACATACTAAAATATTAAAAAAACAAAAACCGACAATGAGCACGCCCGTGCGAGCCCTCTCCAATGTCAAATACCTGGCAAAAAAAGATGGTAGCGGACATTTCGTCATTCAGGGCAAAAATAAGGTAAGAACACTCACAGTAGGTACTGTAAAAACTTTCGCCCAGACACTCAAAATGATGGCTCTTTCAAAAGAACTCATCGAAGGCGATGATATGGCCACAAAAAGAGAGGCTTACTATATTTCCAAAAACTGGGGTAAAGCCGGTTTCGCCGAACAATCTGAATCGGACACCGTCATGGATGATGTCGAAGCTATGTTCTCGGTCAATCGCGAAAAACTCAAATTCATCCCCGAAGAAAAAGGCGGAGAAGTTGCCGGCAGACTAGTGGTAATAGATAAAGATTCTAAAGGAAAACCCCTCAAAATTGACTGTACCAAATTTGGCTCAGGGGCTTATTCCGTACCAAACGACGTCGAATCACTCGATTTCCAAAGCAAGGCAAAATTTATCCTCGCCATCGAAACCGCCGGTATGTTCCAGCGGCTCGTAAAATATAACTATTGGGACAAAAATGATTGCATCCTCGTCAGCATGGGAGGTGTCCCAACCCGAGCATGCAGAAGATTTATCAGAAGACTAAGCGATAAATTAAAAATTCCTGTTTACGCCTTTGTCGATGGCGACCCTTATGGCTACTTCAACATTTACAGAACATTAAAAGTAGGCTCCGGCAATGCCGCACACTTAAACGAATTCTTCTGCGTCCCAAAAGCCAGCTTCCTCGGCGTAACCCCGCAGGACATCATAGACTACAAACTGCCAACCCACGCTCTCAAAGAAGTTGACATAAAAAGAGCAAAAGATGCACTTAAAAACGACCCTTTCGTTCAACACCATAAACAATGGCAAAAAAGCATTAATCAAATGCTGAAAATGGGTGTCCGTGTCGAACAACAGGCCTTTGCTAAACATGGACTCGATTTCGTTGTAAATGAATATCTACCAAATAAATTAAAAAACATTAAAAGATTTCTTCCATAACCATGCAATACATTAAAGAAAATCTGGAAAAAATAACTGATAACATTCAAAATGCCTGTGAAAAAGCCGGCAGAGACTCTTCTTCCGTATCTATGGTTGCAGTTACCAAATCTGCATCAATAGAACAAATCAAAGAAGTTATCAGACTCGGTTTTACCGAACTTGGCGAAAACCGACTTGTCCATTTAAAACAGGTCTCAGAACTTATCGACGATTACATCAAACAGGACTTCTGCAACACCCCTTCAAAAGTTAACTGGCACATGATTGGCCATCTACAGCGAAACAAGGTCCGCCAAATCCTCCCGATTGTCAAAATTATTCATTCTGTTGACACTCTCAGACTTGCAGAAGAAATAAGCAGCAATTCAAAAAAACTCGGCATCACAGCAAAAACCCTCTTACAGGTAAACTGCTCTGAGGAATCCCAAAAATACGGCACCCCCGTAGGCGCTGCTGTCCATCTTGCCGAACAGATATCAACTATGGAAAACATCAAACTAATGGGAATAATGACCATGGCTCCTTTTACAGAAGACCAAAACGCAATCCGAAGAACTTTCATCCGAGCCAGAGAAATTTTCGAAGACTTAAAAAGTCAAAGATTCATTGAAAATGATTTCCAGCATATAAGCATGGGTATGAGTAACGACTATCAAATCGCCGTCGAAGAAGGTGCCACAATCCTGAGGATCGGCTCAGCCAGGCTAAGAGCCGAATCTTCTCCGCGAAACAAGTACGCAATTATAC
>CAZITB010000013.1:0-2062 GCA_964542055.1 uncultured Candidatus Kuenenia sp. | reverse complement strand
TTAAATGTTAAAACCAAAGTCTCAATCAATCGGCCTGCTTTTACTTGGATTTCTGGCAGGAATTTCAGGTTCCGCACTCGGTATTGGCGGGGGTGTTATAATCGTCCCTGCACTGGCCTTACTATTCAGTTTCGACTTCAAAAAATCAGTCGCTTTAAGCCTGTCAACTATCATTCCCGCAGCACTGATCGGCTCTCTTTCTTACCTGTTATGGGACCTGACCACCGGAACTGACAACATTCTGCTTTCTGTAGCAGCAATTACAGCAGTTGGAGCCGTAATGGGTTCTTTCGCTGGCGTTAAAATCGCACATATTACACACGACCGCTGGCTGAAAATCATATTCGCACTCCTTTTAATCATCACAAGCCTCAAACTTCTAAACATCATCCAGGTACCCACTACAAAACTGCAGGATTCACCTTGGGGATACCTTTTACTCCTGGGACTATTCGCCGGCTTTTCAAGCGGATTACTCGGAATCGGCGGCGGCGTTATCATCGTTCCGATATTAACCCTTTTCTTTGTCGATTCCATCCACCAAGCCATACCAACTTCACTTTTAATTATTGTACCAACAACAATAGCAGGAGCCATCTTCCACAGAAAAATCAAAGCTCTGGACTTCACCCCCTTAAAATTCCTCGTTCCAGCTGCAATGATTGGAGCCATAATCGGAGTTTTCATAAAAAACAACTTACCCGAAGAACACCTGAAATTAATCTTCAGCATCTTCCTTATAATTTCATCAGCTAAATTACTCCTGAGCAGTCACAAATAGTTCACCACATTCGCTTTTTTAGCTAACCTGAATTTTTTTCTTCATTCCATGTTAAGATGGGTAATATACGTGCCGACTTAGTATTAGTTTAGAAGAATGTATATAGTCCTATAAAAATTAGGAAGATAAAAAGATGGCACAGCAAAAAAACAAAGCTTTAAACCCACAAAGCGAAACTAACCTGAACACATGCCTTGAACCCAGGCATCTCGATACTCTCATTTTGTCCAATCAGGATAAAGTTTTCGACCAGATAATAAAACTTATCGAAGAAAAAAAATACAACTGGTACAAAACTGATGTAGAAAGTTTTCACGCTACGATAGAATGCTATGATTTTATCGGAACCGTTATCGTCGAAACCAGCGACATCCCCAAAGTTCAAAGAGACAAAGTTTGCCAGATCATAAGACAGCTCGATTCACAGTCAGTCGCAACCATCCTGGTCAACAATCACATAAACTTCCCCGTCGGCAACTATGACCTCGTTTCAGTCCTCGAAACCGGCTCAATAGAAGAACTCCGCGGCAGAATTGCCGCAAACGTAACTTACCACAAAAAACTCACAAAAGTCGATGAAATCATCGAAGACAAACACACCGAGGAACTCGAAGAACAGCTCAAAATGGCTGGTCAGGTCCAAAGAGACTTCTTACCCCCACGCCTGCCAAATAACAAATACGTCAAATTCGCCACTATTTTCCAGCCCGCCGATTGGGTCAGCGGAGACATCTTCGACGCAAGAAGACTCGATGAACAGCACATCGGCTTTTACATCGCAGATGCAGTAGGCCACTCTATGCCCGCCGCACTGCTGACAATGTTCCTCAAACAAGCAATGGTCATGCGCCAAACTTCAGGAAACGACTACAGAATTTACAGCCCGACCGAAGTCATTTCCAGCTTAAACAATAAAATGGTGGAACAGCATCTATCCGGTTCCCTCTTTGCAACCTGCTGCTACTGTCTCTTGAACATCAGAACAATGCAGCTCCAATACGCAAGAGCAGGCCACCCATACCCTCTGCTTATCAACAAAAATAACAAAGTCAGGCAGCTCCAAACCAGAGGCTCACTTTTGGGAGTCTTCGAAAACGCTCAATTCATACAGGAAACAGTCCAGCTCGAACCTGGCGACCGCCTTTTCATGTATTCCGACGGCGCAGAACATATCATTGGTAATCCACAAGAAAACGGCCAATTGGAACTAAATCAAGATTTCGAAGCACTCACCGAGCTTTCGATCGACCGAATGCTGGACATGTTTGATATAATGGTCCG
>CAZITB010000012.1:8813-34330 GCA_964542055.1 uncultured Candidatus Kuenenia sp. | reverse complement strand
AGGGTAAAATTTATTATTTTGGTAAAAATAAACAGTCGGCACTCGAGAAATATCTGGAACAAGCATCTTATCTTCATTTGAATGAAGGTAAACCTCCAGTTTCTGATGCAGGCATATCAATAAAGGTACTCTGTAATTTATATCTTGACCATCAGGAGTCCAGGGTTGATTCCGGTGAAATAAAAAATCGTCAACTTTATGACCAGACAAGGTTGTTAAAACCATTTGTAAAATTTTGTGGCGTAAATACCCAAGTTTCCGAAATATCTACATTTCAGTTGCAGCAATATCGCAAAAAATTAGTGGCAGCTTCAATGGCTCCCAATACTATAAATAATCACATAAGCGCATTTAAGGCAATGTATAACTGGGCAATCGATAATGAAATTGTGGCTTCTATTCCCAATCTCAAGGCGATCAAGAAGATATCATCAGTTAAACAGGAAAGACAAATCTTTACTGAAAATGAAATAAAAAAACTTCTTAATTTGGCTCATGATAAAATGAAAGCCATGATTTTGCTTGGTTTGAATTGTGGTTTTGGCTGTACTGATTGTTCAGAGTTGGAGTGGAAGAATATAGATTTTGAAAATTCAAGAATACATTTTGCAAGAACAAAGACAGGTGTTGACCGGAATTTGCCTTTATGGGATGAAACTGTTACTTCATTAAAAAAAATACCCGAAGAAAGTGAGCTTGTTTTTATAACGAATTATGGTAATAAATATGTTCGTGTTGTAAGAAAAGAATATCCTGATGGAACAACTAAGATGGTAAATTATAATTCAATTAGTGCAGGTTTTTCTAAATTACTAAGAGAAGCAGACATCAAAGTAGAAAAGGGTACCGGCTTTTATACTTTGAGAAGAACGGCGGCAACATTAGCAGCACGAAGTGGCGATCCTTTTGCAGTTCAAAAGCTTCTTGGTCATTCTGATTTGAAGATGGCGACGACTTATGTTCAGGATGTTTCTGAGCAGACTGACAGGGTCATAAATAATACACGAAAACTTATAATCCAAGATGATTTTTAACTTTTGGTAAATGTTGATAGCGTGTTTTAGCTTTATTGGCTTTTTCTAGTTTGGCTACTGTTTTGGTATTTATGAAATTGTTCAAATCTTGTTGCTTGATTCGGTAATGACCTTTCTGGGATGGTTTACTATTGTTTTCAGCTAGATTAATTGCTTTAAGTTCTCCGTTACGAACAAGTCGATATATGATAGATTTTGATACTTTAAGTTTATTTGCAACTTCATCAACTGTAAGCCATGTGTCAGGTTTTGTGCGGACATTCTCTATTAAACTTAAAAAGTTTTCCATGTTTTTCAGCAATTCCTCACATATCAGGCACTGTTGAGATTTATTTGGATTTTGAAAATTATCTGACATTAATTAATCTTATCCAATCTGTTTTAATTTCATTCTAGAGACATTTGGGCCGGTGATGATTACCGGTCCAAATGACAGACTGATTTATTTTAATTCTAAATTGTTATTCCTTATGAGTAGCTGCTTTAGAGAGGGCAAAAGGGCATCGCCGGTCTTCTGGGCACGGATAAATGTTTTCCACCGAGATACATCTCCTAAGATCGCAATTGGCCAGTTCCTTCAATGCCTTTTCCATATTTATTGTTATCTTTTGTTGATGCTATAGTTCACACTTTACAAATATTTTTAGTTATGAATCGTTGAATCAGCATAGATCTATTTTTTGCTACTCTGAATTTTAAGTTTCTTACGATTAGCTAAAAAACGATTTTCTTTGTTTCGGTATTTGACAATTTTGATGATGAAGTTAGTGAGAAATAACAACATAAGTACTATTGCAAGTGTCGCATATGGTAGCAGTAAAGTACCCATTGAATTTCCCATCAATTGTTTAATCCCGATGATGCACAGCAGCGATACACAAACTGAAAATATGTAACTTACAATCAGGTTGAAATTAAATGCTGATCTGATCGGCTTTAGTAAAATTATTTGGAACATCACAAACAAAATTCCTAAAATGATAATTCCTAAATTGTTTGACATTTTTTTACTCCTGATCAAGAGTTGTTTTTTGTAATACTGGCAGGTTGTGATAACCTGCCAGTATCTTTGATTTTTAGTTTATCGCCTTAGAAGCAGCCCTAAACTCATTCTTAATACCGCAAATATGATTAATGTAGTAATAAGCTTACCTCTTTTGGAAAGCGGCTTTCGAAGTCTTAGTATCTGAGGGAATTTTTCGCTTACATTATCAACAAGTGATTTGCCGGTATTGTCAAATGGTATGAGCCAATTGATGTTTCTCCAGGTCAGGATCAGCCTGATCTGAAGAAAAAACATAACAACATCAAGGCCAATACAGATAAAATACAAAAGGCACATTAACAAGTATACAATCGCAGTCATTATCCACGCTCCTTTCTTAGAGTACTCTTATATATTTTGCCAAAGTTTGATATTTCTGGATCAACTGCTGCTGATCGCCAATGAAACAATACCTTATCGAGCCGTCAGGATTTCTTGATGCGATCTGCTTTAATGTTGCTTCATCAACATCGTCAGGGCTGCCGCCTATGCCGATGCAATCAATAATGACCCCTGATTTTTTTAGTTTAGATGCAGTTGTTATGGGGCATCCGCCTTGATTGTATTCACCATCTGTTAACATTATTATTCTTCGCAAGACATTATCGTTATCTGAGCCGTTCTGGTCATATTCATCTTCGTTTTCAATGAATAACTCAGATAGCATTCTTGACATAAGAGACTTTTTACTAAAAGGCCTTTGCTTGTTGAATAAATAGTCGCTTGCCAATTTTAATGCATCATTGAAGTTAGTGCCAAATGAGTCCATAGGGTTGTTCAGGGCCATTAGCAAGTCCTCAAAGCCAGAGGAAATTTTAACTGGAGGATTTAACAGTTTAGCTTTTCTGGCAAAGCCGATAATTCCCATTTGGTCATTTGGGCTTTGTTGCAATTTAACTTTAAGTAATTCTTTGTTGGCATTTAAGGCACCAGCTTTCCTGGATGGTTTGTAATCTCTATAATCCATTGAAGGGGACAGATCGATTAGGCTTATTAATATCTCGGGCCTGTTATTGTCTGAAACATTATTTGCAAAATTCAGATATTTCATTGTTCTACCTTTCGAAAAAGACCGGCAGGCAGATTATGCCGCCTGCCGGTAAGTTAATAAAAATTAAGCAGCATCTGCCTCGGAATTGCTATTATCTGTTGCTATATCATAGGTGATTTCCATTTCCGCAGTTTTGCCGCTTGCGTTATCGCGAGCCTTAGCTGTTAAAAGGCCATTGGCATCAAGAGAAAAAGTAACCTCAATTCGCCCAATGAGATCCGGCCTTGGCGGCAGGTCCTGAAGTTCAAAAACACCGAGTTCCAGGCACTTGTCTGCCTTTTTACCATCTTCACCTTCCAGAATTTTTATGGTTACAGCTGTTTGGTTAGGTTCGCTTAATTTAAACAGCTTTGTCTGGATCGATGGGATAGCAGTTTCTTTTGTGAGTATCTCACTGCAGACCTGACTGTTATTGTTATCAAGGGCCATTACTCCAATACTATGGCTCAGGATATCATGAACGATCAGATCCGGAGCAGGCAGAACAACATCACCGCATGTGTAGGATTTGCCCTGTCGCTGGCATTCAATTCGTCCTGCCATAACTGCGCCAAGAGCCGCAGCTGAATGCGGTTCACATTTTTTTGAAACCTTTTTTCCGGTCAGTTCTTCGAGCATATCGGTGATAATTGGCATCATTGATCCACCGCCTACAGCATATATTTCATCGATGTCCGTGATCTCAAGGCCGGCTTCTTTAATTACAGAAACTGTCTTTTCAATCGTTTTTCTGGCAAGCTGTTCTACCCATTGATTGAACTGATCACGTGTAATTTTCAATTGAAGTTGTTTTCCTTCACAGAATAGAACAACCGAACTTTGAGTTTGGGCAGACAGGCTGATCTTTAGCTGCTCAATTCGCTGGGACATCTCTTGATAGAACAGAGGCTGGTCCTGCTTGGAAGGTCTGATTCTATTTTTAGCCTCAAACTCGTCAAGAAGTTTATTGCCTATACACTCATTAAAGTCTCGACCGCCAAGATTTTGCTCGCCGCCGGTTGCAATAATATCCATTGAGTTACCGTTGCTGCGAACTATGGAAACATCAAAGGTTCCTCCGCCGAGATCATATACTAATGCGGTTGAACCTTTGCGTTCATATATCTTATTGCCAATTGCAGCGGCGGTAGGCTCATGAGGCATCAGCATAACATCTACGCCGACAGATTTGCCAGCCTCAATAGTATGTTTCTTCTGGAGGTCATTGTAATTCGCAGGTACAGTAACAACTGCCTGATTGACCACCGAGTCTGTCTTTGCTTCAATGTTTTCTTTAGCATCAGATAAAAGGATCGCAAGTATATCCTTGGCAACATATTGCTTTCCGCTTTCATCTGTATACAGAGAGTGGTCTGTGCCCATTTTTCTCTTCCAGTTGACAACAAGTCTTTCTGGCTGCATGAATCCTGCATTGAGGGCTTCAGAACCGATGACTATTGAACCGTCCGGTGCAAAAAACACTGCACTAGGTGTGAAAGATTCACCGAAACGATTGGTTATAACTTTAGGGTTACCGGCCTGGTCGGCCACAGCGTACTTAAAACGAGAGTTTCCTGCATCAATTCCAGGTATCATAATTATTCTCCTTCTTCGATAAGATTAACATTAACAGTTTCGTACTTATACAAACTTACACTTTCAGCTCTTAAGAGCTTATCTTTCCAGCAAAATCCCGGCTGAAGCGACATGGCAACATAGCCATCAAGCTTTTTATCTTCTGTCGGGACGACATTTACAGGTTTCATCAGTTTAGGATCAAAATTTGAATCCTTTTTATGCTGGATGATTTTTATGTCATATCCGACAAAAAATTGGAGTAGCTGGGATTTGATGGCATCAAGAAGATCGCAATTAGTAATCTTCGAGGACGATCTCCGGGAATCTTCCATGATGTCGATCACGGCAAAGAGCGAATACGCCATTGGTTCTATAATGTGTTTTTGATAATGTTCAACGGTTAGAACCTGACTGGCAGTGACCGCATTTTCCAGAAGTTTGCTGTTAGACAAATTTTTCTTGAGATAGTCACCTATAGTCTCAAAGTTGTAAGCAAACTGCTGCTGTTTGGTCTGTATCTGGTTAAGCTGGTGAGTGATCTGGAGTATCTGTTCGGGAATATTTCCGATTAGATCATTCACCGATTCAGATATAAGCTTTTTCAGATTAGCAGCTAACTGGAAAGCAGTATCTGAGGGGATAATAAGATTTTCATTGTCTTGTTTCATAAGTAAATCCTTTCAATTAAAAATTAATGTTTTCAAATTTGACTTTTAATAGCTGCAGCAAATAAGTCGTTCTATCTTATAGCTCCATTGAGTGGCCTACTCTCTGGAGCAAACACTAGAGTTAACAGGTCGGTTATTTCATGAGTAGTTTTATTACTGCCACAATCGTTACGCAGGCGAGCCCGAAGAACATAAGCCCATATAGCGGATCGTTAAAGTAGTAAGGCAAATATATGCGGTAGAAAAGTTCGTCCAGGATTTTTGGCAGTCTGAATATCAGAATTAAAATGACTACCAAAAAGATTAATCCAAAAATATTTAACCATTTGATTTTCATGATTTTCGTCCTTAATTTGATTTATTTTTTTGTTTTCCGATTGGTATTTACCGCGGAAAATAAAGGAAAACATTTCATAACTTCTTGTTTTAACTGGGATAATAAGAGAATATAAATATCGCACCCGCCAGGCTTGATATTAGACTTACCAAATCTTATCTGAACAGATTTCTTGATGCTTCTGTTGGGCACAACCACTACAAGAGGCAGTTTCAAATGCTGGGCTTTAACAGCATTGTCAAGTGCATAGCGAGCCGAAGTTTCGATTTCAATGCAGATCAGAAGATCACCATTTTTTGCTAGCAGGTCGATAAAATTGGTGCTTCCGCAGGGCAGTTTTTCAGGGTGTTCCTGGAAGGTTTCAAACCCTCCATCTTTGAGTATTTCCTGTGATTCGAGAACCAGATAGTTGTGCAGACGATCTCCTCTTAAAAACAAGACTAATATTGCCATCAATATTGTCAGTGTTATGTAGAGTATTAATATCATATTTGTACCTCACATTTCTGGATTGCAGAAAAACCTGCAGGTAATATTTCGAGTAAGATTGTCCCCCGTCCTCGACTTCCGGAATCGAGTTTATGCTCTTTAATAAATTTTTTGGAAATTAGTTGAAAGCGGATTTTCTTGGCATTTTTTGAACTGATCCCGGCAAGTTTGGGGTAAGCGCTGGATGGCTGCATTGGGTTTTTAGCTACCGCCTTACAGAATTCCAGCTGCTGGGTACTGTCAAATATCTGGTCAGTGCCAGAAAGATTTATTTCCGGACTCTGACCCCACTTCGCAAATTCAGAGGCGATTGTCGTTTTTAATTCTGGAAAAGGATTATTTCCAGATGAATTACCTAGCAAAGTTTTGGGTAAATTCAGAAGCGGTACCTTAAATAAAAATGGATAACGCCAGGAGCCTTCTGCCAATTTGGCGATAAACATACCAGGCTCAAGATTGATCTGCGCCCAGTGTATCTGCTCAGAAGATAATCCGATGCTATGGCCTGCAGAAGTATAATCAGCAATGTCGCCGCATCTGCCTAAAATTTTTGTTGCGGTATTGCTGATTATTTGCGGCAATAGTTGATTGGTGCCCTGGAGGCTCAGATCAAGTCCGATTCCTGTGCCCCTTACTAAACCGATCATATCAGCAATGGCAGATGACTGGTCGTAGCCTGAACACAATCTCTGGGCCTCATCAACAACAATTAAAAGATCCATGGTAGTGTTGGATATTCCTCTGGCTGTTCGTGAATTAAATACAGAAAGGATCGGAGTGTTCATGATCAGATTTTTATCAGTTTCACTGCATCCACCCAGATCAAAAACCAGATGTTTTTTTGCCAATTCGTGCCATGGCCAGCCATATCTGTATGCTAAAACCTCAGGTCCTAATGAATGCAGGACAGGCTCAAGGCTGTCAAGTATGGCTAAGCGAGCCTGATGATTTAATTCTTTGTTCTTTTTGATTTCCTCAAAAAGGTCATAAAGCGTTGGGAATATGTTATTAGCTGCATCGAATTTTCGATAAAGGCTGAACAATATTGATTGCAGCAGTTTGCTGGCTCTGGGTGGTAGTTCGAAAACCTGGACAAGCATATCTGCTACTCTTGATATCCAGTCGGAAAGCTTTACACCTGTCGGTAGCTGCAAAGGGTTTATACGCAAGTCTCTGCCGGATAACACAGTCAGATTAATACCTTTTTGGGCAAGTAAAGATTTTATCCTTACAAATTCACGCTTTCTCAGATCAAATAGCCACATGCCGACGATACCGGCTGCTATTTGCAGAATCTTAAAATATGAATAATTGGTTTTACCTGCTCCTGAGCCTGCAGTTAATAAGCAGTGTGCGTTTAGAAACTGAGCAAAAGATAAAAGCTTTTTGCCGTTTTGATCATAACCAATTGTATAATCACCTTTAGAAAGCTTTGGATTCTTAAATGGAATACCTCCGTAGAAAGCCTGGCGATATTGATGTTTGGATTTGCGATTTTCAAACATTGTTGCGATGGTTTCATCGCATACGCCCTCGTTGTATATTTCAAGAATAGATCTGCCAACTTCATCTTCGAGAAGATCATTTTTAAGGCAGTAGAGTACATCTTCAGTTAGTTTTGAAAAATTCTCAGACATTTTATTTGCCCTCCGTTTGAACAAAGAACGATGTTAAAAAATGGGTAAATTTCGATAACTTTTGTTTCCTGACAGTTTTGTCATGGCATATTCCGCATAGCCGAACCTTTCTGCCGTTTTCATCTTCAAAGAAGTGGCTATGCTGCATACAAATGGGTTTCTGGCACTTTTCACATCTGCCGTGGCACGATATACAGCTGATTGCTCCACACTCGTAACATCGCCCGCCAATTTGACCATCGCAGCCGCAATCTTTAAAGAAGGTGCGAGTAATTACATCAGAATCAACCGATCCTTCATTTGATAGAACATCCTGGTTCTGTTGGGATTCCCAAATCCTGTCCTGACCGGTATCAGGATCGAAAGTTACTTTACGATTATTTCTTCTTCTTAAAGGTTTCATAAATTAACCTCCTACCATGGTGAGTTGAAAAGTGTTCGGTTTAGCCAGTTCAGCGAGAAATAAAGCACCTTAAAACAAAGCCATACTGAAAACATTCCCAGCATTATTCCGTTGATAAATAAGCATGCCCTGATCGACATCCTTAGAATGTCTGCCAAAAGTTGAGTTGTTGTTTGTTTCCATGACATATTTGGCTCCTTAAATTTCAATTTCAATATTAATTTTGACTTTTATCTTTTAAAAAATCTGTTAAACTTACGGAAATCAGTTTAAGATAATTTAAATTGAGTGTCTTCAGCATCTGATCTTTATTTACTCTTGTTCTGGTCGTAAAATGGCAAAAAGTAGTAATTGCGTCATTCCCAATGGTAAAAAGTTAAGGCAAAAGCGTTTAGAGAGAGGTTTAACGCAGGAGAAATTGTCTTTTCTCGCAAAGGTCTCAAAATCTTCTGTAGAAAGAGTAGAAAAAAGTAAGCCAACTCAAATAACAACACTTAAATTTATAGTTGAGGCGATTGGGGGAGTAGATATCAAGGAAATACTTATCAGTCGTGATCAAACTTTTAAGATAAAAAATTCCAATCATTCACAAAATTACCATAATGATGAAATGCTAATAAAAATTGCCAATGCCCTAAACATTAGTTGTAAGGAACTTTTACATGAGCAAAAAAAAATTCAAAATGAAAGCTTAGTTGATTTTGAATTTTTGGCAGAAAAATTCCGTGAAATTGATCATAGGCTTTTGCCATTGATAAGGGATCATCATAATGCAAGTAGGCATTTGATTGAATATAACTATAAAAGTTTATTGAAGCATTGTCTGATTGAGCAAAATGTTGAACTTGAATCAATAGATATGACATTGAAAGATTCAACCAAAAGGAATGTCTTTTTGTCAAATTTGCCCGAACCTGGTTTAACAGTTGATGTCTCCTCCGATTTTAAAGAAATATCCTATTGTTGCAATTCAAACGAAATTCTTATAGTAAAATCGCCGAAACTTTTATGGGACTGCCATTGTGATACCCCTTCTATTAGCCAAAAAAAATTTAATTGTCCAATACATTCGAAAGAAATAGGTGATGAAGTAGATCGCCGTTTTTCAACATCCTTTATAGTAATAGAATACATGGGCAATAGATTTTACTGGCGAAACAGCCCTGAATTGTGGCCACCTTCCACAGATTCATTCAATATGATAAAAGCCATGGAGGAAGATGGGTTATTCGAAAAAAAATATAATAGTATTTTGGATATAGGTTCCGGAACGGGTTTTCTAGGTATAATCGCTGCCTGTCGCAACCACTATGTTACAGATTTAACTTTAAGTGACTGGCTTATGACACCATATCTTTATGGAGCAACGAACTGGTTTCTGAACAGAAAAAAACTTGAAAATGTTAGATTTAAAGCTCATGTTGGATTGTTTGCCAGTGACTTAGATTCACAAGTGAAACCATTTGATATTGCTATTTGTAACCCTCCCTATTTACCTTTATTGAATGGTTTTGGCGAAATTGGTCTGGAATCAACAGTTGCTGGAACAGATTTGTTACAAGATGTGATTATGAAAAACAAGTTACTGGCTAAAAGAATATATATACAATTTTCAAATCTTTCCCAACCAGAAGCGAAACTTGCTCAAGAAAAGGCGAAAATTAAATTGCGGCCAGTTGGGAAAGAAAAGTTAGTTCCATTCCGTATTAGATTACTATGGGACAGGAATGACTATATTGATATTTTAAAGCAGGATCGTGGATTGATTGAGATAGGAGATGCACGGCATAGATTCTGGCATAAACTGCAAACTTATGTTATAGAATGAATTTTTAAATTTTAGTCAAGTTAACTTTCCTTGATCCAAAAACAATATAATTCCAGAGCGACTAGATTGTAAATTTTTTTTGGTAAGGGAAATATTTGGACGTTTGTTTCTATATTTCTTTGATTAATTAGCGACAGGAGCATTTAAATACGGCCACGAATCGCCCATCTTGCAAATCTGTCTATCTATATCCATGCCAATGTCGGATTCATCTGAGTATTATCAGTCAGACAGGACCTGTAAAAAATATTTTCATTTTTATGAAATTAACCTGTTTTCTTGACAAATAAACCAATTTAAAAGATATTTAGATGTTTTAATACTTTTTTCTTGTAAAATCCTGTGTCAATGCTTACAATATTTTTGCTTTTTCTAAAAAGTTGTATCTGTATTTTGTTTAGGGTTGAGAAATGATAAAATATTTTTGGTACAATGAATGAGTGATTCTCGAAAAAATCAAAAATCAGCTGAATTTATAATCCATATTGTTGTAATTGCAAGCTATGCCATCAAATCATCAATAAAAACTGTTTTTGGTATTTTTTTGTTGGGTTCTATACCTTTAATCATTGAAGCGGTCCATGGCCTTATTGACATCATTGAGCATATAATCATTTCTATTGCAGGGTACTTTGCCAGAAAAGAACCTGATGAAAAGTTTCCAATAGGCAGAAAACCACTGTTGGATGTTATAGGTATGGTTATTGGTATCAGTGTTATTTTGCTGGCCGTTACCTGCTTTAAAAATGCGATGTTCGGAAATAGCGACAATTCTTCATATGGCAGAGAAGGTATCGCCAAATTGTCCCTGGTATTCCTTTTTTGCTCGGTAATTTCATGGATAGTATATTTTTTTGAAAAAAGATTAGCGATCAAAAATTCCTTGAGAGAATATGTTGATGATGCCGATGAGCTAAGCCATGATGCTGTTTTGGAATTAGGTGCTGGATTAGCTGGGGTTGCCGCTTGGTCTATGTCTTTTATCTGGCCGGAAATGATAGGTAGTATACATTCGTTGCTTTTAAGGGTTATGTTGTTTGGGATTGGTTCTTATCTTTTATATCATGGAATTAAATCTTTCTGGGAGAACAAGAAGAACTTGTTGAATCCGGGCCTAGATAGATCATTTTTATCAGAATTGAGAGAACATATAAACCTTAATCTGCCAGATGGCTGTAAGATTGACAGGAAAGATTTGCCTTTAACAACTTTTTCAAGGGCTGATCAGCTGTTTGTTTTTGGAACCATATGTATCCAAGACAAATTAAAAACCGAATCTCAAAGAATTTTGGAAAACGCAGAAAATACCATTCGAAAATATCTCTCTTGCACAGGAAAAAATATTATAGTTAAACTTGATTTGGAAATATTATCCGATAATGAAAATAAGTTCGGTATGGAGACCGAAATTTTATTAGATCAGATATGGGGCTTAAATAACAAAAGCATTCTTTTTGAAGGTTTTCATATTTTTAGAAAAGGTGATATTCTCGGCAGTTATAATGCTGTAAATTCTATTGATTTGTTGCAATTGAGAGATGAAGAAAAACCCCTATACAAATGGATATGTTGTTGTAAAATTCTTTACATTGACGGGCCTAATAGTCTGGCTTCCAGTGAAGCAGATAATAGTTTGAAAATGGAACATAATGTTAAAATTTGCAATTCTTCAGAGGTGATGTTTGTGATATGGAGATTCCTTAGAATTATTCTTTCAGGAGATTTATATAAATCCAAATATGACATTGAAATAGAAGATATTACAGGAATCATTGAAGATATAGTAAAAGATTCCAAAGAATTCCCAGCAATTATAAAGGCTGAGTGTGCTTTTGTTTTGGGAATTTACTATGAACGCAGCAATCAATATGATATTGATAAATCAACTAGTTACTACAAAATAGCTGAAAGATTGTATTTTGAAAGCGGCATTGTCTCAGAAGCAGATAGATTGTATAATTCTTGGGGGCATCAAAGAATGCTACTTTATGAGTTAGAAGAGGCGGCTGTTCTTTTAGAAAAAAGTCTAAAGATAAAAAAAGATAAAACAGTAGATACCGAGATTATAGGGATTTCTTATACCTTGGGCTCTCTGGCGGATGTATATTGCCGCTCTGGCATGTTTAAAAAAGCGGATGAATATTATGCTAGAGATCTAGAACTAATCAGAAAAGCTCAATTGGACCACTTTGAATCAGGTGTTTTTGTAAAAAGGGCCGAATCTTTGATTAAAAAAGGTCTCTGGGAGCGAGATAGTGAATCTATTATATTCGGGCTTGATATTTGCCGGCGTATTGTTCAAACGGAACAGGCAGAAAAAACAAATTTTTTTGCTATGAAGGCTATTGTAAAAGCTCTTTTGTGGTTTTGTGAATTAGTTGACGATACTGAAAAAAGAAGTGATATGATTTCTGAATGTAACAAACTGCTTGAAAAAATGGAACCTTTTTCAAATTATTCAAAAGCTTTTAAGATGAGATTAGAGGGTCGGTATCTAGGCGAAATAGGTTCTTTTAGGCAGGCGTATAAGTGCTTTATAAAATCTGAAGCTTTGTTTATTTCAATGAGTCGCGGTCTGCAATTTCGTAATTCTGCAATTCAGTCAATAGTATGCAAATTAGAAATTGCTAAATATAAAATACGGGAAAATTGTCAGCAATTGAATCAGTTGCAAATAGCAATTGATGATTTACATTATTTCATTTCGCCTTTGAAGGGTCTTTTGGGCAACGTGCAAACCACTCTTGAACATGAATTGGAATCTTTAGAAAAAGCCTTGAAATTTTTACACAAAAATAAGAAGATAAAACCGAATTTTATTTCAGAAAATATTTTTAGACCATTAAACAGGCTGATTGTCTTATTAGAAGGTTAGTTAAAAAATGGCAAGGTATACATATCATTTTAGAATACAGGCTTATGTTCCTTATAATTCTACAATGGTTGTTAATAAACCCACAGATACAAGACTGATCCAATTTTCAGAGCTTTTATGGCATGGTTATGATGATGATGAGGGTTTTTGTGTTTATCGCCGCAACCCGTTAACAAAAGAAGTTGTGAGGATAGATTTTCAAAGTCCGCGATATTAGGAATTATCTGATAGATTTTGAAAATTAGGTTTAATTTTAAGGGATTATCTGAATGAGAATAGAAATTGAAAAGGGTGATATCCTTAAGGTGACAGTTAATTGGTTGTATTTTTCAATTAGAAATATTGATATAACAATGGGACTGACAAATCAGTTGCTCAAGCTTACAAAAGACAGTGAAGATAAGCTTTTTGGCTCATTTCTTTTGTTGAAAATAAAACTCAATGTTGCTGAAACTAAGTTTTCTAGTACTTTCGGCAAGATCAGTTATCTGGCTGATGTGAAGATGCCCTGGTCGTTTGGTGGCAGTCAGACAGTTGCTCATTTACAGTATAAAGCTTCGGATGAAAATCATACTATGCTGACATTGAAGTTTGATTTTCAAACCAAGGGTATTATTATGGGGATGTATTTTCCTCTTATCAAATGCAGGATTAACGCTTTTCTTAAAAAACTATTTAGAAATATTGAAAAGGCCTCTTTGTTGTTAGAAAAAAATAATGAAATATTATTGACACGGCTTTCAGAAAGTCAGCTTCATAGGATCGAAGAATACAGAAAAAGCTGTTGCCATGTTTCAATTGATGATCCTATACAAAATACCAGCAGGAAAGTCCTAAATCTCGAACACAATCTGATGGAGTTGGGAGAAAAAGTCAATGTTTTATCAATTGAACTAAAACAGGCTGTCCATCATGCCAAGACGGACCCGAATGCCTCATTAACCAATGCCAGAACAGCTCTGGAAAAATTGCTTATAAACTTATATCGTAATAAAATGTCTAAAGAACCCAAAAAAAATGAAATTGGCTATATTTTAAATGATAATCAGTTTACCAGGAATATAGAGCCAAGAGTTCTTGCTCGTATGAATTCTGTCAGACATATGGGAAATATAGCTACTCATAGAAGTGGTAAGATAATGGCACAGGACGCTAATGATGCTCTTGATGACCTTTCTGTGATCATTAAATGGTATTTGGAAAATATTGTATGCGAACATACTGATACTTCACCTGATGGTCGTTTTCAAGAAATGTGTAAGAAATTTTATTCTGACGGCATTCCTGATTCTGAAGATAGAAAGCAAATCGAAAGTTTCCGGAAAGAATTGGGCTTTTCTGTGGAACATGCCAAATTATTAGAAAGAAAAGTTATTTCTGCTGAGGTCAGAGAGCTAATGGGGGCTATAGATGTTGTATATGCAGATGGTATGATGAATGAAAATGAGAAAGAGCATCTATACAAAAAAGCCCAAGAGTTGGGTATAAAAAAAGATATGGCAACTCAGTTGATTGAAGATTATAGCGAGGTAGTAGAAAATAGTCTGGAGGAAAAATATGCTGTTATGTGCAGAAAGTTTTATTGTGATTCGATACCTTCAGCTAGCCAGCGTAATGAAATGGTCAAACTTCAACAAAACCTTGGCCTGTCGGATTATGAAGCTTTCCAGATCGAAAAAAATATTATGCCCCGTGAAATACTTGAACTTCAGATTATGATAGAAACCATTTATTCCGATGGCATTATGAATGAAGATGAGAAGGAGTATCTTTATCAAAAAGCTGACAGCCTTGGAGTAGATTTTAAATTGGCTGAACAGTTAATTCAAAATTGCTGTAGGCATATGGAAGATACAATAAAAAGGAAATACCAATCTTTCTGTAAGCAATTTTATGATGGTACGATACCGACTTTCGAACAAAGACAGCAGCTTGATCAAAAAAGAAAAGAGCTTGGTCTTTCAATTGAAAAAGCACATAAGATAGAAAAATCTTGTGTACCTGATGAGATAGATGAATACAGGGCTTCTGTTGAAGGTGTGTACGCCGATGGCAAAGTTGATGGAAATGAAAGGGCTTATCTTAATAGAAAGGCCAGGGATTTGGGACTATCAGAACAGTTGGCAAAACGAGTCGAACAAGAGTATCTCAAAAGATAATCAGTGTATGATTTAGTGACAATGCCGCTGCCAGACTGCGGCATATACCAGGTACCCTGTGGAATCTGGATCGCCATATGAATATGAACAGGTTGAAGGAGATGGACACGAAAGGACCTATGAGCAGGGCTGCTGTATAACGGAGGTTGAACTCATAACCTGATTGAGAGAGCCTAACAAAAAGCGAAAAAACTATTACACCTCGATTAAATTGTGAAATCCTTTTTGTTTTAAAAAATCAACTCAATTTTGCCTGGCAATATCAAGCCAATTTTCATCAGTGTTTTTTCGATTGTTTTGTAAGCTGACTTATCGGTGGCGACAATGATTACTTTGTCATATTTTGAAGCTAGATCCTGCTTTACATTTCGCAAAAAGTCAGATTTGCCGGTTTCGATCTCTATTGCGATTTTGCTTCCATCTTTCTCGGCGACAACATCGACCCTGCCGGATGTTTTCCTGGGTACTTCAAGCTGGACCCGGTAACCTTGTTCCCGAAATCTTTGTGCATAGCAGCGTTTCCAATATTCGTGAGCTATGGAACCATGTTGAGGCTCTAAATTGTCCAATTTAAGAGCTTTTCTGGCATTTTCGGTCAGCCGCAGGCAAACTTTTCTTGTTTGGCCTGTTTCGATCATTTGAGATTCTATCCAGTTTTGTTGTAATAGAAATTCTTTGACTCTGTTGCCCGAACCGGTGCTTAAGTTCAATCTTTTATATCTATGCTTTACACCATCATCAGGATAATTGAAAATATCCTGTAAAAAGTTAAAAGCCGCGTCATTTAAAGCTATATCAAACATTGGAACCCGTGGAACCTGGCCGAAATATGTCGCCAGGGAGCTCTTCCGGGCTGAACCCGTTAAATCGGCCTTTTTCACAGCGGAATACCTGCCTAACATTGCATCGGTGACAGAGCCTTTATTTATTTCAACCAGCGGAAACTTGACATGTACAGGCCTTGTCCATCTATCCTGAAGTTTGATTATCCCCTGTCCAACAGGGAGCATGCTGAAATACTTCTTTTCGTCTGTATCCAGCATGCAAACAGCAGCAGCTTTATTGATATCTGATGGATCTTTTTGGTTTAGAAATATCGTGGTATAGGTATTTCCCAGTGCTGCTGAACTTAGCAGGTGCGGGTGCTGATCAATTACCACCATACCGATTCCAAGTTCACGGCACTGCCTAAAGAGCATTTCAAGTACAGTTTCATTAGAAGTCTGGGCTCGTTTGTGCAGGACGTGGTGTGCTTCTTCAATGAAGATAACAAGTTTTAACTTTTCACGCTCAGGTGAGTTCAATCTAACATAATAAAGCCATAAGCACAATATAGGTACCAGGAATTTCTTACTTTCAGATGCAAGGCCATCCATTTCAATTACAGTATTTTCGCCGAGCATCTTATGAGCCAAATCTACCTGTGATATCTGATCGTCCGATGTCAGGTCTGCAAACTCAAGAGATTCCAGTGCCCGCATCGCGGTAACCTTCCAGCCGCCGGCTCGGCCGCTGTCAGGGACTTTTTCGAGTTCTGCGATAATATCACCAGTAGTAGGACAAAGATTGCCATGGGCGTATATAGAAGCTATCGCTTTTCTGATTAAACTACGAGAGCCGTCACCGAGTGTAAATGCATGGCTGATAATATCGACAAGCTGGTTGACATATATATTTGATTCAATACCAGGTGGTACAACAAAAGGATTAAACGGCAATTTTACCAGATTCCTGCCGGGAGTATAAATATTGAGCCTGCTTCTAAAATTTGGTATAAGGTGCCTAACTGTCCTTTTCCAGTCCATAAAAATAAATGGAATGTTCTTTTCAATTAGCTGGCTTAGCATATGAAAAGTAACATTTGTTTTACCAGCCCCGGACCTGCCAAGAATGGCAGTGTTCTGGATCAGCTCTCCATATTTAAGCCCAATTGGCCATTTTTCACTGTCGTAGAGAACGTTTCCAAGCTCTATCGAACCTTTGGCGATCTTTTCAGGGGGAAGTGAAAGCAGTATTTTGCTGTTGAAATCACCGAATACCCGATATGCGGTCGATATGATCTGTTTTTCGATCAAAGATTTCAGCTCCGGTTCGGCCAGCTGCCTGGTTTTCATCCAGTGTGAGACTTTTTCAGGCATTATGGGCCCAAGCTTAGCTGCTGTTTTTTCGATATCCATATTGAGAGTTTTTGCTTTGACCTATAGTGGAAAACGGCCTTAAAAACTATGAACTGAAAACATAAAAAAAAGCGTGTAATTTTAAAGTTGTACTTGAAATTTGCGCAAAGGGTTGTTGCCGGATATAAACAAAGGGTGATCAAAAGTCGAGCTGCTGGTGTTTATTTATCAATGACAGCAGACGCTCTTCCAGATTTTGAGTTTTTTCTTCAAGTCGCAGGCTCAGATTTCTACGTTCTTTTTCAATATCAAATAATCGCTGTTTAAGTTTCTCCTTTTCAGGGAAATGGTAGGGCAGGTACCTGGGCTGACGATTTTGCATCTGTTTGAGATCGGTGCAGACATAACATTCCAGCCTGAGCAGTCTTTTGAGTTGGTCATCATGGCGGTTCTTTAGCCGTTTGATTTGGTCTGTGGTAAGTGTGATTTCACGTCTTATCATAGCTGCGATACTGCTGCCCCAGTTTTCATCATTTGCGATAGCAGAGAGATGATCGGCCTTATCTTCGAGACTCTTTCTGAATTTTGACATCATCCTTTGACTATCTCAAAATTAATATCTTTTCAACTGTTTTGCTTGGAGCGGCACTTCAGCTAGCATGAGAAGCTGTTTGTATTGTTTTCCGGTCTCTGTCAATTCATATCGAAGGTGCATCTTTTTTTTGACCTGCACAGGGCTGACAACATTACTTTTCAAAAAATGTTTTATTATATCTCTTATATTGTTGGCACTTATTTTGATATTGGGCCTTTGGATCCTGAGCAGCCTTTTTATCTGAGACGGCTGCATCGGTTCATCCAGTGTCTTTATTACAGCTGTCCTGTGATTGAAACACAGCCGCCCGTAAATATCCCAGTCTATATCCGGCAGGTATACCTCGGTATAGGCCAGATTTAAATGATCGCAAACGAGTTTCCGATAGGTTTGGCAGATCTTCGTCGGGAAATAAAGCCTGCTGTTTCCGGCAGAACTGTTCAAACAGTAGAGCAGATTATTTCTGACCAGTTTTGAAATCTGGTAGCTGCAGATATACTGTGGTATACCTGTTTTTTTGGAGATTTGTCTGGATGTTAACGGCTGTGAAGCGGCGGCTATGATTTTAGCACAAAGGGGCTCTTTTAGTATCCATCGGTATACTTTATTTGGTTCCATTTAGATTGTGTCACTTTGAAGTGGTATTTATCATTTGAAAATGACAGCAATTCAGGATTTAAAAGCTTTTCGTTTTAGAAGCCAGATCAGCAATTCAGTTCAAAGCTATTTAAGTATCTTTTCGGTATCATATCATGAATAATGAAAAATGTGCCAATTGCAATCGAGAATTGAATTTGGGAGTAGATGCGATCAGAGTTGATGAAGGGGTAATCGGCATGAAGGGATTTATTCCCCTTGAAAACACTATGCTTTTCTGCTGCGAAAGGTGTCTTAGAGATTATTTTGACCTTGGTGATCTGCCCAGTGTGCCGGGGCGATTTCCATAGAATTTGCTGATTGCCTGGTTTTTTGAAGCTCATATTTGAGGCTGGTCTGTAAATCTGCTATTTTTTTTATCAATTCATTGACAATTTCATTGGTGTTTTGCCTGTCATTTTCAAGTTTTTCAATCCGCTTTTCATACCTGGTCTTTTCCTCGGTTGTGATCATATCCTCATCATCGATCTGGTCGGATTGGCCCAGAAATTCCGAATAGTATCTAATTTCCTTTTCTTCAGACCAACCCATACGGTACATAAGACCGGTTGTAGTCGGATAACGTTTTAGCCAATAGCAGCAGGCGTTGTGTCTTATATCGTAAAGACGCATCTTATCATAAGATTTTCGGGCCAATGTCTCTGACTGGCCAAATAGCTTTGCTGCCAGGTTTCGCAGGTATTTGTTAAAGGCAGGCGGTTTCTTAATAAAGATGAAATCATCGGATTTAAGCTGGCAACATTTTACAAGTTCCCTTATAAACGGGCTGCACAGTTTAAGTCTGATATTTCGGCCAAATGTTTTGGCGTATTCGTCCCGGATATGCAGTTTTGTGAAGTCGTTCGAAAAATCATTTACTTGAATTGAGTAAGCTTCGGTAACTCTCATTCCGGTATCGTACATTAGCCACATAAGTGCCCTGTAAGCCGGGCTGGCCTGATTGGCAAAAGTTTTGAACTGCTCTTCTGTCAGATATACCCAGGGCGGTTTACGGCCATCACTTCTTCTCAAATCTACTCCAATATCTTCATGTGTTCTTCCTGTCCTTTGCAACCAGTTCCAAAAAGATTTGAAATCTTTAACATAACTGCCGGTTCCAAGGTAATTTCTGCCATTTTTCCTGAGAATCTCTCCTGTTCTCATTTTTAAAAAGAATTGATGAATTTCGTCTTTGGTGATTTTGTCCATTGGGCCGTTTTGAAAATGTTCGGCAAAGAATATTAGTCTACTTTTCAATGCAAGGAGTCTGCAATAACTCCTTTCTCCTTTTCTGGCTAAAGGTGAAACATTTTTTCCCAATTCCATATCATATAAAAATGCTGTTATCAGATTAGAGTTGTGCTTGGAAATCCCTTTTATGCCATTTTTATTTGCGGCTTTCCAGTTAAACCAGCGTTGTTTGTGATTATAAGGGTCACGTTTTACCATGTGATACTTAGCCAAATACTTTTTTTAAATGATGAACTGTTATGCAAATCCCACTTTTTTGAACAAAAAGTTTTATGCTCCCGCCGGGATTGAAACTTTTGGTTTTATTTGGGTGGGATTTCATAGTGTTTAATATAGTAACTGCTATTTGTATGCACATTTAAATAGAAATATGTTTTTATATGTTGCGCTTATTTGTTCTATGCCGAGAATTTCAGTTGAAGCTTTTTATATGTTTTTTTCTTTTATGTCACATGGAAAATGAGCAGAATGATATCGATGACAGGTGGAATGAAATATTGAAATTGGCTCACAGGATAGAAATTCTTACCAGTTCTTCGTCCACCTGTGATGCAGATTAAGATTTTATTGTTTTAAAGTTCGTATTTTTTTTGAGAAAACATTAGAGCAGATCAGTTTAAAGCTTATAACAGCAGTTTGTGAAATAAAAAAACATGCGTCCTTACGATAAAGGGCGCATGTTTGATTCTAACAGTTTCCGACATTAATCTCAGAGGCTAATAAATTGATCTGTATATCCGGATCAACAGGCAAAAGCCGAAGGTATTTGGTAAATTGGGCCAGCATGAATCCTGCCGCTATATTGGCACAGTAAATGGTAGTTTTGGCTGTACACGGGCCTGCATGGGCCTGTTCGGCAGCAAATAAGGTGTTGGGATAATGCTCCCGACTCTTCTGGTCGCAGGCAGTAATAACCCGCAGAACCTCGGCACTCATACGGCCATCACAAAAGAAAGTAGCTTTGTCCTTTACCGCATCAAATATATGCTTTCTGGCTACAATCGAGTCAACACAAACAAAAACTGTATTGCCGACCGGTGTGGTTCTTTTGAATCGGTCCAAAACTACTTCGATCTGAAGGTCAGGATTGATTTGGCGGCAAAATTCTGCTGTTGCATCAACTTTGGGTTTATTTAAATCTTTTTCCAGATAGCCCTGACTTGATAAATTACTGGCCTCTACATTATCGAAATCTATAATTTGCAGATTCTCCACTCCGATTGCAGTTAATTGTATGGCAACTTGCCTGCCTATAGCGCCGACACCGATTACAGTGGTTCTACTATCCAGTATTCTTTGTCTTGGTACTATATCTGACTGTCTTGAATATCTTTGGTCACTCATAAAAAATCTCCTCATTTTCAAATTGATCCCAATATTGAGTTCTTTCTGATAGTTCATCTAAAAATATCTGTCTCTCAGAAGAGGGCATTTCTTCCAATTCCTCTAACAGGTCCTGTGGGCCTCTGTCAAAAGAATCGAATCCATCATAGCCAAAGAGATCTGATTTTTGCTGAGTTTTACTCGATCTTTTTGGTTTTGGAGCTAAATTAAAAATTGTAGTATCTTCTATGACATTTTCTTGATACTGTTTTTCCCATGTTTTGAAATCAGCAGCTTCAAAAGGGCAGTTATATTCAATAGAGACCGGTATATTTATTTCACCGCCGGGGCCGATGCTAAATCTTAGTCTTGCATATGTGCTGTTGTTTTTAGCAACAATAAACATACAGGACCAGTCGCATTTGCCAAATACCCGATTAAAAGTTGTTTCATCAGTAGAACTGGGGCTGCAAAAATCTGCCGGATGGCTATGCAGCCAATATCGCGCAAACTGCTGAGGTTTCCTGCCTAGTTCAATCTGATTTTCAAAGAACTCAGCCACAGATTCATCATCAAAAGATACAGAAGCAAAAGTTACCTTTTGCTTTACTAAAACAAAATCAGTTATCAATAAAAGATCATCAGTTTCTGTTATTCCAAAACCGCCCACTTCGTTTTCAGTTAAATCCCTCATGTAAATAAGTTTAGCCCACGCAGTCGGGGTGAACCGAAGAATTGGGCTCTGCTGTTTGTTGTTCATATTCTTCCCTTTCGTTATTTAAATCTTCACAACTCATACAAATTTCATTTTCCGTCATACAATCCGAACAAACTACTTCGCTGCAGTCCTGGCAGGTTTTGATACAATTTTCACACACCAGCTTTTTGCAGTAACTGCATTCGATCCCGCAGTCCAGGCATACCGTCAACTCACATATCTGGCAATAACTGCTGCACTGCGAACAAAAATCATTTTCACATTGTTCACAGTAGTAGCTTTCATCGCCTGAGATAGTGCAGCCGCAATCATAGCAGCTGTAACCGCACGTTGAACTAAGCACGAACCTCGCGATTCGCACTCGTCTTCAAAACCGGACTTGAAAGTTTCCCTTCATCCGGCTCCTCAGTAAAGCGGTGTGCTGTCATCACACACCTGTTATCAGGCGATCCTTGACAGTATTGGTGAACCAATCTTGCCTTTCCGGGTTTTCCAGTATCATCAGTGGCCGTATGTACCATTGCCAAACTGTCTCCCGGTTTAAAGAACAATCCACATTTCGGGCAGAATCCTTTTTGGAACTTTATTAACGCTGCAAAGCTCTTAGGAACCAAAGGATGCTTGCCCATTCTGGAACTCCAATAGTAAACATCTCCGTCATATGGACTTCGATGTTTCTGGACTTGCGTGTGGCGCCATATCGGGATATCACTTAGTCTATGAAGTGTTATCTGTCCCGTCTTTCCGAATTTCCAACCATGTTGACCCATCTGCCAATATTTTTTGGCGGTCCAACGACGACCTTTATTCGGGTGGCGTCTTCTTGCCCAGTTCCAGAGTTGTCTGAAGATGAGTATATCCATCTTCGAGAAAATCTCCTTTGAAACGACAGTAGAGTAATAATTACCCCAGCCTCGTAAAACAGGATTTAACAATCCAATAAGCCCGGCTTGGGCAATATTGCGATTGCTACGCATAATATCCCGCGTTTTACTGAGAAGTCGTTTCTGCGACTCCTTGCTTGGTTTGACATGTGCAACAAAGCCAACTGGATTACCGTGAGCATCTCGTGTACTACGAGTTTTTCCTCTTGGATACAGCCTGAAATTGAATCCGAGAAAATCGAATCCTATTGGGCCATCAATCTCATTGAGGGTATGCGTAATCCGGGTTTTACTTGGTTTCATTTGCAGTCCCATACCGTTTAACCATTCTTCTGCTACTTGTTTTGCACGTTTAAGCACATCTAAATCCCGATGGATAATCACGAAATCGTCAGCATAGCGAACAACCTGTGGTTTCCATAGAATTCCTCGCTTACTTTGAGAAATCATTTTGTACTTCTGAAATGGTTCCTGAATGGCTGTTTCAAGTCCATGTAAGGCAATATTGGCCAACAATGGCGAGATAACACCACCTTGCGGTGTTCCTTCTGAAACAGGGAATAATTCCCCGGCATCTATGATACCAGCCTTAAGCCATGCTTTAATCATGCGCTGAAGTGAAGAAAATGTCCCTAACTTCTCAAGCAGTGCGTCATGGTTGATACAGTCAAAGCATTTAGATATATCTGCGTCCAAAACATATTTTGGTACGCTTCTCGTATATCTGTGTATTGCTTCCACTGCGTCATGGCATGAGCGTCCCGGCCTGAAACCATAGCTATGGGGTTCAAATTTCGCTTCCCATTCAGGTTCCAGAGCCATCTTAACCAAAGCTTGTCGAGCACGGTCTTCCATTACGGGAATTCCCAGAGGCCTTTTTTCTTCTTTACCGGGTTTGGGTATCCAAACACGTCTTACAGGTTTTGCCTTGGGAATTATCGGGCTTTTCGAGATTTTCAGGGCAAGGTTCAGCTTTTGTTTTGCTTTCAAAGACGCTAAGCCGTCTATACCTGCTGTCTTTTTACCCTTGTTATCTTGAGCTACCGTTCTGACCGCTAAAAAAGCAGCGCTCTTTGATTTAAGAAGGAGTCTTTGGAGTTTGTGGACTGCTTGTGTCTCGCCGCGACACGAGGCTTGATAGATGCGATTTTGAAGCTTAAACACATTCCGTTTAAGCTTACGCCACGGAATAGTGTTCCACTCATACATCGTCTTATTTGACGTGCTCATAATTTTACTCCTAATTTTACCTCTATCTTCCACTTTACCGTGCCTCCGTCAGCATATCCTCTGGCTTTCCCAAAGGCGTTGGCTTCTGAGGCAATCCTTCTGTGGCAAGGCATGCGGCTGACTACCTGCTCAGGCAACACACCTGAGAGCCTCACCAAAGTTACTTCGTTCCTGGTTTTCGTTTGTCGTTGAACGTAGGACCCCATTGTCTGCCGGGATGGATATGAGAATACGTCCGGGAAGCAGACTGATTCTTCCGGCTCTCCATCCGATACCTTTTTGGTCAGGCTTATCAATTCGGCTAAGCCTGTCCCGATGTGACGACAGTTCTGTAATGGGTTCGTGTGCCTATCCGTATTCAACTCTGCTCGGCGGGATTCTCGACCGAATTCCGGGTTACCGCCTTTTATTCCCGCTTCACACCGATGGTTGTCAGGCCACCCGCATGGGGAAAATGCTTTCACCTCCGTATCTAAGGGGTGGGAATTACACCCACACAAAAACCAAGTTATCCAAGATACCGGCCACGCACCGACATCTTGTCTGCCTATCCCATTGCATAAAAAAGACTTATGCAAGTTTCAGGCAAACGAAATCGCACCAGTCCTCAATAGAGACGTATGGACTGTCAGGATTGTAATTTCGCAGGATGTTTACGACCAGATTGAAAAAATCACATAATCTGCCTTGCTCTATCGCTCGTGTTATGGGAATATGACCATCGCCTTCGCAGAGTCTTTCATGTGAAACGTGGGGATGTGTTACATAACAATCACTTCCAGCTGGATTTGGCTCTAATGCAATTATTTTGTATGGACTGTCAGTGTCAAAATGAGCTATTTTGTTTGCGAAAAGTTTTATTTCGAAAGAGCCTAATGGTATATCTTCTAAAATGATCGGGTCAGTTACAATAGATACACTATGCTCTTCCAGGTTAATACTTACATTGCCAAATTCCTGTTCAAGCTCTATCAGATCAGCTAAGATATCAGATCGCTTTGGTATCCTGATTTGACTTGTTTCCAGTGTTTGACGCAAATGGGCAAGTCGATATGAAAAGTCATTCAAAGATATGGCTGTTTTTGTTTTTATCTTTGCAGCAGAGTTGAGCCAGTTCCTTTTTACAGCTTTTTTTAACAGGTTATAATTTTTTGTGATCTGTAAGCAATCATAGTTTATGTCGCTGAATCTATCTTGAATGAAAGAAAGCTTCTTCGATTTCAAGCTATACAACGAATCTAAAACAATATTTACTATTTTGATTTTGTCTCTATATTTTTTCATAAAAACTCCTTAAAAAGAAAGACCTCTGTCTACTAATGTAAACAGAGGTCAAAAGGGTTATCTGTTTGCTATTTATGCAATGAGCCGCGCGCCCTGGATCTTCGTGGGAGTTATTGTTACGCGGTCATTTTCCTGTAGGATATAATCACGCGGGACAGGCTGTCGATTTACTCTGATAAGATAATCAGATGACTGCTGGTCCTGCATTTTATCCTTAAAAAACTGTTCAACGGTTTTGCCTTCCTCGATGTCAATGTAATCGGCAAAACCCGCACCGTCATTGTTTACAAAAAGTATTCTCATCTTTTTTTTCCTTTCGAATAAAGTTTAAAATGTTTGGTTTTTCATTAGATATTCTGATGTGTTTAATAGGGAGGGCGGCGCGCCCATGGATTG
>CAZITB010000012.1:0-8803 GCA_964542055.1 uncultured Candidatus Kuenenia sp. | reverse complement strand
ACTGCGCGCAACTGATCCGACTTTAGTATCCATAAAAAAACTCCTCAAATAAAAAAAGATGTGGCTTGTTTTAATCCTGACTTGTCCAGCCAAGGTCTTGCATAAGCTGCTCAATGAGTTTGATTTCTTTTTCAAACTGTCTGGATTGCTCGCCGCCTGTATCAATGCTGGTAAGCAATTCGCACAAACAGTTTGTTATCTGATCTTTGCTAACCAAAGTCATATTAAATGGCTGGTGCTCATGGGGGAGATTTTCAAAAGAAGTCTCTTTTAAATTTTCGTATTGACAGTCTCCGGCAATAAATTCCTGCTCAATACATGTAAATTTATTATTATCGTCTTTACGGAACTTTTGAATTACAAGACCTTTGATGATCTTTTTGAACTCATTTACTTCTATATGTTCTGTAGTCATTTTTAATCTCCCTCAAATAATTCTGGAAAAAGTTGTTTTAATGTTTTCGGTTCGAAATACAAATCTCGTTCTATAGGCAGTCCAAGAGGTCCTTTCGCTGTTTCAAGTTCACCTAAATCGAAATAACCTAATTCTTTTTCAAAACCATCAACTAGACCAAAGAACTGGTAACCGCTCTCGTTTCCTGATTGATCTAATACCGGTTCGCCGGAAGTGGCATACCAGGACCATTGGGCATCTGGGGTAAAAAATTTAACGTAGCAAATGGCTTCTTTACCCATATCATCCTGTTGTTTAAAGTTTGGCAGCTTTTTTCGGATATCTTTGGTGAGCAGTTTCATTTTCCTGATCCTGTTGTTTGCAAGCACTTTCCTGGCATGTTCTGTTGATTTTTGATTGTCTTCTGAAAGCGATTGTGCCTGTAAAGCTAAAGCTGCTTCCAGCATGAATTTAGACATGTTTTCGTGCTGAAGTTTTCTGTCGATCGGGTCTGATTCGCAGGCCGGTATCGGGGAAGTTAAAAGCTCTACCTGGTCGGTATCAAGCTCGAGAACGCATCTGCCGTTGGTTTCTGAATACCATTCATAGTAGCCATGATTTTGGTATTCGTAGGTTAGATTGCCTTGTTCGTCTTTGCCAGTGGGTAACCCGGCAGTCATGTCACCAGCTTTTCCTTTTTGGAATATACTAAAACCTTGCATGTAGTTTTTGGCTTTTTCAAAATCGACTAATTGACAGTCACCGGTGAGTTTTACTTTTGCTCCGCGGATATCTCTGTGGAAATTGCCCTCCAATTCAAACGTTACGTTCTCTTGCATTCCGGCAAATTTCATCCACCCCGTAATCTTGTTCGGAACAGTGTTGTCCAAAATTCCTTCAATAAATATGTCACTTGGTCTCCAGGCCATATGTCACCTACCTTTCTTTTTTGTTGTGTGTTAATAGAATTTAAACACATCTTCAGGCCTAATTGAGATGTGTTTTACGATTAGATGTTATTGATATCCATCAAGTTTGCATTATCGGGCTTGCTCTTTAGTTCATTTGTTTCTATTTCAGAGATGATCCTTTTTGCTTTGGAAGCATCCACGCCGCAGTCGATTAAAAATGAAAACAAATGTGCATATCTGATTTTATCTGCCTGATTGACAGCGTATTCGATCAATTGAGATATCATCGGATCACCACAGCTGTCAACTGCGCATTCTAATTGCAAACTGATCTTTTCATTATCAAAATCGACTCTGCCGCAGATGAGAGGATAGCCGTATTTGCACAAATACTCATGAAATGGATCGCCGGGTCTGACTCTAGCGATATGGGGTATTGTCAATTGCAGAAGGCGATTATTCTTTATTTGGATAAAGCTGATACTGATCTGAAATGGAGATTCAGGATTGAATCTGCTTTTTGCTCTAGCTACTAATTCGTTTTTGTAGATTCCGATTGGTTCGATTAATATATCGTTTCCGGTTAAATTCAAAGCCATGCCGATAAAATCATCTTGCAAGCAGATAGCAGGGGGATTGTTAGAAATGTGAGGTCTGTTTGCTGCTAAGACAATAAACAGCAGTGTCAAAATAATGATTACATAAATGAACTTCATTGTGTAAATTGAAATGAAAGTTTTTAATTTTGTGGAATACGTGCCGAATTAATCTGGATGGGTATTTCAGGTGGTATTTCAGAAATGATCAGGTATTTCAAGGGTGAAAAACCTGTAAAGGAGCTGATCTATAACACAGTTTCAACTAAGAATGAGATTTGTTCATATTTTGGTCATAGCCGGTTATTTCCTAACCATTTTGCTATGAGTTTTGGAATCGCTTGTTTTTGGAGTGTCACTATGTGCCGTATTTTGAAAGATGGCATTGTTGTCATTGGATCAAAAGCACAAATGTGCTGAGCGATATGAGGCTGAAAGCCTTTTTTGAGTTATTTGTAAGAACATTAGCCAAAACAGCTTTATAAGAAAACAACTGATTTGCTAGAACTTTTATAGATTCAAGTCAAACGTATTATATAGATGGTTGCCTTGCCAGCAAAGGCATACGGTTATTAAAGCCGTTGGTCTTATTGCCGGGCTTTTATTCGAATTTTCTGATATTGTTCTATACAATCAAGGTCATTAATTCTAAAACCAGTGGGGTTGATTCTTCAAACAATTTGAGTTACTATGTTGCCCAATAACTTAAAATTTGGGAGTTTTATTGTGGACAAGAAAAGATTAGAACTTTTATGGCAGCAGGTGCAGCATACAGAAGGGGAGATTCCCTGGTCAGTACTTGACGAATTCGCAGAGATATTGGCGGGGGAACCTGTAATATGGAAAAGTCTGGCCAAAAGATATAACGAATTAGCCCTATTCAGAGAAGGCTATTTTGGCTTTGAGCAGTTGTATATACCGGCTATATTTACCAAGGCGGCGCCAAATTTTAATGAAGAAATGAAACTTGAAATAGCTCCGTTTCTTGTGGAAAAGCTGTGTGAGGCGGGATTTGATGACGATGACATGCTGTTAGAGGTATTTTCTGCGGCCTGCGGTAGCGTGGGTGCTCTCATCATACCAACAGTTATAGATTTTCTTTACAAAGAAGAAAATACACATGGGGCGTGGGTGTTTTTGTGGGCTCTTTTGAGGCTTGCCAAAGAGGCTGATGAACCAACCCGTAAAAAAGTTATTGATGTTTCTGTAAAATTTCTTGAACAGGCCGAATGTGGTGAAATAAGTCTTTCTGATGCTGATTTTGCAGCTGATGTCATAACTCATCTGGAATGCACAGAATATCTTGGACTCTTAAAAAGATTGCTAAAAAAGAGTAAAAACACTATGTCTTATGGTGAATACAAAGAAGCGGTGCGTATTTTATCAGGCAAACAAATTCCATATAATTTGACTGAGATGTGGGAGGAGCCTGTGGAAGAATGGCTCCCTGTACGGTGGAAGCGATATAAGGACTGGTATGGGAACTACAAAAGTACAGAAATAGAAGATGAGGATTTTGATATTCAGCATTACCAGAGAGATAAGCTTCTCTGGCGGTTTGTGCGGTCTGTTGATGTATCAATGCTTTCGAAAAGCTGCTATGAAAATGCCGGTTTTATTAGCGGAGCTCTGTTTGATTATTTGCAAACCTATGGAGCGGCGGATATTAAAGAGATTAATGAAAACATATTAAGGAAAGTTTTACTTGAGATATTCCCGCGTAAGGTAACTGGAGACAGGGAATTATTTGAGACTGTTGCACCTATTGTATCAGCTTTGCTGATCTGGCTTGAAAGTCAGGGTATATTGTCAGATGGACCGCAGTTAGCGGCTAAGGTGTCAGGCTGGTCAGATGAAATTATTAGCGAAAGTATGGATCCAGCCAACTGGGGGATGGGAAAAAGTTTTGCTATGAAAGCTGAAGCTGATGGCGTAGATATAACAGATCAAGAGTTGGTGCAGCAATATATTAATCAGTATAACCTTGAAATGCTCAATCAAAGAGCCTTTAATGAATTCCTTCCAGAAGGCCAATCGTATGATATTGAACCGCCTATGCCTATATCAGAGGTTCCCGCTAAAATAGGCCGCAACGAACCTTGTCCCTGCGGAAGTGGCAAAAAGTATAAAAAATGTTGTTGGAATATAAGTATAACCGGATAAGAACCAGTATCTGAAAGGAGCAGATTCAATGCTATTTAAGTTGGATGATTCTGTGAAGGTTAAAGAAGGAATTATGTGTCCGGATGATGATTCTTTATGCATAGGCGGCTGGCAGGGAAGGATTTTTGAAATTGATAAAGACAAGGATTTAGTAGGTATTTGTTGGGATAGTATTACGCTTAAACAGTTACCTTATGATTATATCAAAACAAGTGAAAAGGAAGGCCTTGATTGGTCTCAGATATATCTTTCCGCCAGTGAAGTAGACATAGTGCCGCCAAGAGATTCAAAGGAACAGGCAAGGAATGCTACTGAAAAATTGGAAAATAAATTTCAATGGATAACGGAAGACCAGGAGGATAAGCGTATTTTCAATATTATTGCTGACGCTGATGACGAAATGGATGCATGGAACCAGCACTTATCTAAAGTTCTTGCCTTTCCCTTTGAGGCAAAAGTAAGTGAACATCAAAACCATGGGCCTTTAAAGATTGATGATAACATTCAGGTTTGCGATATTATTGAAGCTGATGAGCATTATGGAATTTTTGTAGGCGTTAGTCGCCAGCGAGAGCGCTTTGCATTTCCATTGTGCGATCTGACTGTAGGAAATAAAAAGTCGCTGAATTATATTCCTGTAAACGATTACTGTGTATGGTTCGCCAACAGGTAATTTGCTTAAACAGAAAAGTTTATGAAACAGAAGGAATCAAAACAAAACGAGTTGAAAGTGTTTATCTCTTCGCGAGAATCCAGATGTGATGACTGTAAAGAGGAACTTGGCAGCAGGGCATGGATAGTCATGGCCGGTGATAAGGGAGCATTGTGCCTGACCTGTGCGGACATTGATCATCTGGTGTTTCTTCCATCTGGAGATGCTGCACTAACACGGCGAGCGAAAAAATATTCGCCACTGTCTGCGGTTGTTCTGAAATGGAGTAGGACTAGAAAAAGGTATGAACGTCAGGGATTATTAGTCGAAGAAGATGCTCTGAGGCAGGCTGAGCTTGAGTGCCTGAAAGATGAAGATGTTAGGGCGATACGCCGTGAACGTGATGTACGCTGCAGAGCTGAGATAGATGTTGTCTATGTTAAATCTTTTAGTGAAAAAATTCGGGAGTTTTATCCGAAATGTCCTGTAAAAACTGCTATTTCCATAGCAGAACATGCTTGTGTCAAATACAGCGGAAGAGTCGGTCGTTCTGCTGCTGCAAAAAAGTTTGATGAAAATGCTATTAGTCTGGCAGTTAGAGCCCATGTACGACATGTTGAAACCTCCTATGATGACTTGTTGATGAGAGGTTTTGAGCGGATCGAGGCCCGGCAAATGGTAGAAGATAAAGTTAGAACGATAATGACAAAATGGCGGGGTAATGTGGATTGTTAGGCTATCACGATAATGAAGAAAGCTTTCAAATACGATTATGAATAAGATAGACGAAATATCCGAAAAAGTAGTTATTGAAGCCGCACTTATAATTAATGGCTATGATCTCAAGAATAAAGAAATTTTGTGTGACCATATTCATAAGGTTCAGCCTAATATTTTTTTGACAACTGTTGATTTGATAAACCATGGTGTTTCTCATGCAAAATTGGACCATGTTTTGAACGTATTAATGGTTACTCATTTGGCTTTCGACAAGGAGCCGTACATATCAACACGGCAGATAGGTTCTGATGATATTGAATATGTATCCCAAAAGCATCTTGCGATGTTAAGTTTTTTGCAGTCTGAGCCGGATAATCATACATGGAAATTAACAATAACATCTTATCCCCAAAAACCTCTTTGGGCTTATATTATGGCCTATCTGCAAGAAAGGGGCATTGAAATACAAATGCAGGGAGATGCTTACATTTTTACGATGGCAAAAATTATAGTGGATGCTTATCATTGTGCAAGTGTAAATAATGTTCTGCCAAACTGATGGAAGCAGCTAACGATGAAAGCCCTCAGCGTAGCATGGCGTGAATATCCTGTTGCGCCTACGTTGAAGTTTTTTCTTTGAGTGCTGAAAGATTTAGAGATTTGAATATATTTTCGTATCAGCGGAGCATCGCGAATCAGTTCTTGCTGTCGTAAAAGAAAGATGTTTGAAAATGTTGGATAAGAAATATTCCTTTGTTTTTGGTTTAAGTACTTGGTTGTTGAAAAACTTACATTATAACCGAGATGGAGAGGAATTGAAAGTTTTTAATGACTGTATTCATTGTTAAATATACATTGTGAATTTCACAGAAGGTTCAAATTGTTTTAAAAAGGAGAAATCATGAAGATTATCGTAGAGAAACTTACTACTGTAGTTATTCACCAGTTTGAAATGGGGTGGATTGTCAAATGTGGGAAATGCAAAGGTTCTGGTATAGAGCCAACTTACAGTAGTAGGAGCTGTTCATCCTGCCTAGGAGCAGGACATCGTAAACTTACCCTTCCAGAAGATGCTGATTTATCCCTTGATTGGGGACCTGTTTTCTGTGGACATTGCAAAGGAACAGGCATCGAACCCACTTACAGCAGCAGATCATGTCAATGTTGTGATGGGCGAGGAGTCCAAGCTGGCATTTTCCCCCGTGTGAAATGTGGAAAATGCCACGGATTTGGAGTTGAGCCTACTTACAGTAACAGAGTTTGTACAGCTAAAGGATGTTGTGGTAGAGGTACAATTCACATTGATATTTTAAGATAATATTAAAGCGGTTCATTTACAAAGCCTCATAATTGAACTGGTCCCTAAGGCAATAAGTATATTAATGTTTTCACGACTGCATAATAGCCATTTAAGCCTGCGGCAAATGCAATTCTGGATAAGGTATAATATTATGCGGAAGCGCCAGGAGACTGGCAAGGAGTAGCGGATGAAAGAGCCGTACATGAATGTTTAGCGAACCGCATTGGCCCCAAGTCGTGTGGGTTTATCAGTAACGATAATCTGAAGCGTTGACAGGGGTACACGAGGGCTGGGTATTAAGCCGCTAAAGCTTGTACATACACCGGAGTGCCGCAGTCGCATTTGTCGGAAGGCCATACTGGGTATGCCGTAATCGTAAGTCATATTCAGATTTCGCGAGGTCGGAGACCCCGAGCATGTTTGGTAACTCTTTGCGCAGGAACTGGGATATCCTATGCCTGACCTCGGCAGTTTGCAAGGTGCGCACTGTAAATTCAAAAGGAGCAATACAGTGATGCACAGTCATAGAAAGTCAGACAGTCCCATAGTACCAAATAAACTCTCGAACAAAGGCTGTATCAAAGAATAGTTTGCGGAGAGAGCAGGGGAATGACCAAGGGCAATTTGTTCCAGCAAATCAAGTGCCAAACATAGGGCCGGGAAATCTTGCAAAATGCACTGGAACGGATACGGCAGGCAGCTGCCGGGGATAAGAAGCTGCGATTCACCTCGCTTTGGCATCATGTTTATAATATCGAACGCCTTATTTAGTCTCTTGTGGCTTCAGGTAGAACTCAGGCTGAAAAATTGATAACACATACCGTCATATAATTTCTGATTCATCTTTTTTGATTGTGAATAGATTCTGAGGTGAGCCCACATCCATTTGGCAAGTTTTTAAACCCAAAATTTTCAAAAATTATTGTGTTACATTATATTCAGATGATATAATTCAACCTCAAGCATATAGACAAATAAGAGAGAATAGATTACAAGTAAGGTTCAGTAATGGCGATAAAAAATGATAATATTGGCGAAATAGCAATTTATAAGCCTAAAAATGGTAAGGTAAAATTAGAGGTAAGCTTGAAAAAAGAAACTGTCTGGCTAAGCCTTAACCAGTTATCGCAGCTTTTTGGTAGAGATAAGTCGGTTATATCCAAGCACTTAAGAAATATCTATGAAGTTAGAGAATTGACAAAAAAAGCAACTGTTGCAAAATTTGCAACAGTTCAGATTGAAGGCGGTAGACAAGTAAAGAGGCATATCGAATATTATAATCTGGATGCAATAATTTCATTAGGCTATCGCGTAAATTCAAAACAAGGCACACAGTTCAGGATATGGGCAACCAATATATTGAAAGATCATTTGGTTAAAGGCTACACTCTTAATGAGAAAAGACTTAAAAAACAGATAGAAAGCTATAAGGAACTCAAAGAAGCTGTTAATATAATCGGTAATATTTTGGATAAGCGTGAAATAGGATCTGACCAGGCAAGTGGGTTACTTAAAGTTATAGCAGATTTTGCATATGCATTGGATATCCTTGATGCTTATGACTACCAAAAACTTGAGATCAGTTCGATCAGTAAGAAAAAGGGCAAAGCTATTGGTTATGATGAAACCCTGAAAATCATAAGTACTTTAAGGCAGCAATACAACTCCACCGAACTATTTGGCAAAGAAAGAGACAAAAGTCTTAAAAGTTCACTTGGTAATATATTTCAGACCTTTGGCAGCAAAGAACTTTATCCAAGCGTGGAAGAAAAGGCTGCGAATCTATTATATTTTCTTGTGAAAAATCATCATTTTATTGACGGTAATAAAAGAATAGCAGCGTTTTTATTTTTATGGTTCCTTGAAAAAAATAATCTGTTATATCATCAAGATGGTTCCAAGCGAATTGCAGATAACGCACTTGTTGCAATTACCCTTATGATTGCTGAGAGTCAGTCAAGCCATCAAGATGTTATTGTTAAAGTAATAGTTAATCTTATTAATAAGAAGAATTGTAAAGGGCGGAGCAAAACTGCGGCGGTGTTAGGGGCGGAATAAATCTGCGGC
>CAZITB010000011.1:0-34508 GCA_964542055.1 uncultured Candidatus Kuenenia sp. | reverse complement strand
TTCGCATAGGCAGTTCATTGAATTGGCGGTAAACATGCCTGAACAACTTCCCTGTGTTGGACATGCGGTACATTCAAGATCATAAAGTTCTTCTTCGGAGATTTTGCCGGCATTAAACTTGGCTACACCTTCGAAAATGCTTATTAAATCCACTGTTTTGCCAGATTTGCTTTTTCCTGCCGCCATCGGCCCACCGGAACAGAAAATTGTGGGAATATTTAGCCTAACCGAAGCCATAAGCATTCCCGGAATTATCTTGTCGCAGTTTGGAATGCAGATCAGGGCATCGAAAGAATGGGCTTTGACCATGGTTTCGACAGTATCAGCAACTATTTCTCTTGAGGCCAGAGAATACTTCATACCTGTATGGCCCATGGCGATACCGTCACAAACCGCTAAAGTATTAAATTCAAACGGAACTCCACCAGCCTGGCGAACTGCATCTTTGACAACTTGAGCAACCTGCCTGAGATGAACGTGGCCGGGCACGACATCTGTGTAGCTGTTTGCAATTCCGATAAAAGGTTTATTCAGGTCTTCATCATTGAGACCGCATGCTCTGAGCAATCCACGGTGAGGCGCTCTTTCGAAACCTTTTTTTATAGCATCACTTCTCATAAGTTTATTCTCCATAAGAACTTAATTGTAATCGAACCGTAGCAAGTTAACAAATTATAACAAACTGCATAACAAAGTACAAATATATTCAAAAAAGCCAAAATAGCGTTTTTTTTAGTAAAGAAGTCTTGTTTTTTGCGATATTTACAAATAGAATACTGTTTATAACATTTTATGGAAAAATTGTTAATGAAAAAATGACCAACAAACCGGAACTAAAAGGAGAATTGTCATGTTCAGAGTAAATTTAGTTTTAACCGTTTCAATGCTATCGCTTTTAACCGTATTTTCTGGCTGTGCTCAAAAGGCCGAAGTAGAGTTGAATTTTGACCAAGATACACCTGTAACTTACCAGTATCAGGAAGAGAATCTAAAGCAGGTCAAGTTTGAACGTCCATCAGAAGAAGAAGTTAGCGACAAAGTTACCAAATCTACAATGACGATAGTGTACGATCAGAAACCAGTCGAAATACTTGAAGATGGTTCAATGCTGGCAAAGGTTACTTTGACAAAGCTGTCATTTAATTCAACTTCTCCCAAGGGAACCGGTTTAAATTTTGACAGCAGCAATGAAAAAAATGAAAAAAATCCTTTGAATAAGTTGATCGGCCAATCTTATAAAATCAAAATTTCTCAAACCGGCCAAGTCGAGGTTGTTGAACCTTTAGACTTACAAGTAGTGGCGAAAACTGCTGAATTTAATACTGCCGAGAGAATCTTTTCAAAAGAGATGATACAAAAAAGGCATAACATTGAGGCTCTTACAAGTATGCCGCAGGAACAATTAAAACAGGGAATGAGCTGGTCAGTAACAGAAGAATCTCCCAAAGGCATGATGCAAAGCAAAAATTATGAAAAGATTTATACTTTCAAAGGCATAGAAAATGGTATTGCAGAAATCGAAATGACTACAATACCAGCTGAAGGTCAGGCCGGAGCAGGAATGTTCGCTATGTTCGGCGATGACATACAGTCTGATTTTGTGGACACATACGAAGGTGTTCTCAAATTTTCAGTTGATACAGGGAAAATATTGGTTTACAGCGAAGATCTGGATGCGACATGGACAGCGGTCGATAACAGCAAGTCTCAAGAAATTCCCGATACTCTGATAATCAGATTCGGCAAGAAGTTTAGCCTGAAATCAGTTGAATAATTCAAACGGAGTCAAAAGTGAAAAAAATCTTATCTATATTTTTTGTTTTTACTTTTGCATTTTTGGTTTTGAGTGGATGTCAGCAAAGTCAAAAATCATCAGATGCCCGGTTATTTGTAGTGGAGATGGAACAGGGAAAAACACTCAATTACAAAATGATCTCCGAAAGAGATATCGTTGTTCGTTTCGACGGATCCGATAGCAGCAAAAAAGGCAAAAATACTGACTGGGAAATGGGCGAAAAACTCGAAATTGACGCTCAGTTAACTTTGAAAGAAGTCGATTCTATGGGGCTTTATGTTGTCCAGGCCACATATCCAAAAGTAAGAGTTTCAAGAAAAGGCAGGTCAAGAGATGCAGCCAAAGATGCCGTTGAGTACCTTCAGGGCAAGTCAGTTACATTTAAAATGACACCTGCGGGTGTGATTGTTGAACCTGAGAATCTGGTAGAGCTTATCCAGTCGCTAGGAGACAAAGCGTTTGGCTCGGGCAAATCAGCAGATATAAAGTCGCAGGATATGGTTGGAGATTTTCTTGAATTGCAGTGGTTTATGTTTGATCCGGTTGCTAAAATTACCGACCCTTTTGCAGGAGTTGAACCTGGGCAGGAATGGGAATCTTTTGTTTCAGTGCCTGCCCCGCTGCTTCTTAACGCCACCCGAAAAGCGACTTATTCGCTGACCGAGGTTATTGAAGAAAACCAACAGGAAAAAGCTGTGATTGATGTAAATTATGTTTTAGCAGATCAAACTTTAGACACTCCTCGAATCTATTCGGGAAGGGCTTTCAGGCAAAAAGGTTTCTTCGGCGTTTTAAGATGCAAGCCGCTTTCCTTAGAGGGAAGCGGAAAAGTGGTTTACAATCTCGACCAAGGGATACTTGAGAAAAGTACGCAACAGTATACTTTTGAAACAACGGCTGTATTGTTTATGCCTCTTCCAGGTACCGAAAACAGCAGAATGAAAATCGATCAGAAATTCTCAATAGAATTAGTTGATAAATAAATTGAGGTAATGACTTGGAACGTAAAAATCTTTGGGCACCATGGAGAATCAAATACATTAAGAATCTCAGCACTAAACATGCCTGCTTTCTTTGTCATAACCTCGAAAATCCACAAGACGACAAAGAAAATCTTGTCCTCTGGCGAACAAAACACTGCATGGTTACAATGAATATGTTTCCTTACAATAACGGGCATCTGCTTATAGCGCCTAAAAGACATATCGGCGATTTATTTTCTGCCAGCCCGGAAGAAATGAATGAAATGATGGAGCTGATTCGCGATTGCCAAAAGGTTCTGTCCGAGTCGGTCAATCCTCATGGCTTCAATGCCGGGATGAATTTCGGAAGATGTGCCGGCGCGGGTCTTCCTGATCATATGCATATCCACATCGTCCCCCGATGGGACGGCGATACTAATTTTATGCACGTCTGTTCGGATACCGATGTAATAAGTCAATCGATGCACGAGTTATATGATTTGCTGATTGAAAACGGAAATAAGCTGTCATTGCCTAAATCGCAAGAAACAAGTACAGGAAAAGATTAGTATGTCAGCTATGGGCGGTTACGCAGTTACTGAATCTTGCAGCAAAGGTAGGTTCTATGATGAACCGCAGCATTCATACCGTAAACCTTTCGAACGCGACCGAGACAGGATAATTCACAGCTCGGCTTTTCGCAGGCTTGAAGGTAAGACACAGGTTTTTACGCCCTCTTTGAACGACCATTACCGAACCCGTCTGACTCATAGTATCGAAGTTGCTCAGATCGGCAGAACCATAGCAAGAGCATTAAACCTGAATGAAGATTTGACCGAAGCGATTTGCCTGGCACATGATTTGGGACACAGCCCGTTCGGCCATGCGGGCGAGAACATTCTTGATGAGATCATGAAAGATCATAACGGTTTTGAACATAATCGGCAATCACTGCGAATTGTGGAAATCATCGAAAAACCTTATCCTGACTATACCGGTTTGAATTTGATGTATGAAACCAGGCTCGGCCTTGCCAAACATCACAGCCCTTTCGATAACCCAGAATCTGATACAACAAAGTTTGAAGAACCCGTTCCTTCACTCGAAGGCCAAATAGCTGATCTTGCTGACAGGATAGCTTATAACTGCCATGACCTCGAAGACGGTATGCGTTCGAGAATAATTAACTTAGATCAGGTCAAAGAGATTCGGCTTTGTCGAAATGCTATCGAAAAAGTTCGGGTAGATAAAATTGAAGATATTTTTATAAAAAGAATCAGGATCGCAAAAGCTGTAATAGATCATCTTGTCAGTGATTTGATAGCTACCAGCAAAAGTATCATTGATGGAAACAATATCCAAACTGTTGAAGATGTTTATAAATCTGAAAATTATTTAATTGCAATAAGCAGCCGGGCCGATGAAGATTTGAAACAGCTGGAAACATTCCTTATGAATAATTTTTACATGAGCGAAAAACTTTTGCCCGCTTCAGATTTGGCAAAAAAATGCCTGACTGTCCTTTTCTACTATTTCAGGCAAAGACCTGAAAAAATGCCGAAATATTTCCAGGCTTTTATTGACAAGGCAGGTTTAGAAAGAGCCGTTTGTGATTATGTCTCCGGAATGACAGATAGGTATTGTATGGATTTAATCAAGAAAAATAATTTGTAGGACGCAAGTGAAAAGATTGCTGACAAGCTGTTTTGGACTAGGACACATGCCGATTGCTCCGGGGACATGGGGATCGATACCGCCAGTGATAATTTTTTTTCTATTGCGGAAAATTGAGGTCGATTCGGTTGTAACATGTACGATATTCGGTTTTCTGGCAGTGTTGGGTTCTGTGATTTGCATCAAATTTTCTGATGAAGTTATCAGCCACACCGGCCGCAAGGATCCCGGTGAAATAGTGATAGATGAATTTGCAGGCCAGTCGGTTGTTTTGATGTTTGCTGCTTTTGTCAGCGGAAACATTTATATCCTCTGCGCAGCAAGCTTTCTGCTGTTTCGTTTTTTCGATATCACGAAAATATGGCCTGCATGGCAATTGGAAAGATTGCATGGTGGTACAGGAATTTTACTCGATGATATAATGGCAGGTATTTACGGCGGTCTGGCGGTTCTTCTTATATTTGTCCCTGACTGGCAAACGGCTCTTAGAAGTCCGGACGGCCAAACTTTGAATATCATATCAGCTTCAATCCTGGGATTAGTACAGGGGCTTACCGAATTTCTACCTGTTTCATCATCGGGGCACCTGGTTTTATTCGAAGATCTTTTGCCGGATATCGAACCTGACTCACCCCAAATGCTTTTATTCGATCTTTCAATACACGTTGCGACCGTCTTAGCGATTTTCGTTTATTATCATAAATCTATTGCGGCATTGTTCAGGAATCTTTTCAGGTCAGGCAAGTACGGCAGTAACCCTTTGGAAATTTATGAAAAGTCCCCCTCTGTCCGCTTCTTATTTTTAGCCGCTGTTACAACTTTAGTAACAGGTGCAGGATACTTTCTGTTCAAAGAGCCTTTGGAATCCGCACGCAAATTGGAAATCGCAGCTTTCATGTGGCTCATAACTGGCACCTTGCTTTTGATAACTGATTTGCGTAAAAGAACCCGTTTGGGCTTAAGAGATTTCGGTATTTTTGCAGCAGTTATAATAGGCCTTGCCCAAACAGCGGCAATCATTCCGGGCATTTCCCGCAGCGGCGCAACAATCTGCACAGCGATTTTACTGGGACTTCACAGAAAATGGGCGATCGAATACAGCTTTTTAATCGCTATTCCCGCAATTTTGGCCGGTGCCGGACTGAAATTTTTGGAAGATTTCTCACTTATTGGCCAAAATACGTTACCCGTCCCTACAATATTATCAGCAATGGCGATGTCTTTCATAGCGGGTTTAATTTCACTTTTTATCCTGATAAAATCTTCCCGAAAAAGAAAACTCAAGTGGTTCGCATTTTACTGCTATGGCCTGGCTGTATTTACAATTATTTTTTCGTTTACAAGATAAAAACCGCGGCTCATTGAAGAAAAGTTTGCTATCATCATTTTTCAAGCAATAATAAAATATACTTGTTTTGATTTGAGGCAAAATTATGGATTTTGAAAATAAAATTGTTATCGTTACCGGCGGGGCAAGAGGTATCGGCTGGTCGATCGCCCAGGCGTTCATCAGAGAAAAAGCAAAAGTGGTTCTAGCTGATATTGCCCAAATGCCCAAAGCCTGCCAAAAGTACATCGATCAAGGATCCGCCCGATACATACAGTGTGATGTAGGGAAAGAAGATTCTATCATTAAGATGGTTGAAAAAGCAAAGCAGACTTTTGGTAGAATAGATTACCTTGTGAACAATGCCGCAACTGCTAATAATGTTCCAATCAGTGAATTGACCGCCGAGCAGTGGCAAAAAGTCATAGATGTCAATCTTACAGGACCATTTTTATGTTCAAAATATTGTTGCGGGGAACTGATAAAGAACAAGGGAGCGATAGTCAACATTTCGTCAACTCGTGCAATGATGTCTGAAGCTGATACCGAGGCTTATTCCACGACAAAAGCCGGCCTTATCGGCTTGACACACTCTATGGCGATCAGCCTTTCTCACAAAGTTAAAGTCAACTGTGTAAGTCCGGGCTGGATAGACACGCGAAAAAGCCCAGATGATGTAAATGAGCCGGATCCGTTTTCGCCCGAAGATAATCTTCAGCAACCGGTCGGAAGAGTCGGCCAGCCAAGTGATGTTTCTGCAATGGTACTGTACCTTTGCAGTGATAAATCAAATTTCATCACAGGGCAGAATTTTGTGATAGATGGCGGCATGACAAGGAAAATGATCTATATCTAATCCAATCTGATTCCCTGTTTGTGCAGCCAGTCCTTTAGATCTGACATTTCTATATCGAAAACTTCGTTGTCATAATCAGCTTCAATCTTCTGAATGTGACTTGCAAGTTCGGGACGCTGGGCAATTACCTCATTCAATCTCTTTTCAAGTTCATCACCCAACAGCCGCATCCGAGGAAATTCTAAACCTAAACCAAGCAATCCTGAAACATGCCTGGCCATCGACTCGATGCATTTCGGATTTCGGCCATGTACATACGCCGGTACTTCAGAAATTATTGATGCCATTTCTAACTCATGTTCCGCCGCAGCTGTGATAAGATAAGTTGAAATACTTGCGGGTCCTTCATAGTTGGTGAACTTAAAACCAACTTTTTGAAGTTTTCGTTTTAACTTTAAGTCTGAAACCGTGCATATAAATCTTGGTTCACGGGTATGGGGAACCAGACCAGCAACACTCCCGAGAAAATAAATCTTCGAAACATCAAACCGATCACACAAATCCAAAACACTGTCGGCATAATCTCTCCATTTTATATTTGGCTCCTGTCCCAGAAAAAGCAGCAAATTATTTTCCGGACTTGCCCAGAATATATTTGCAGGCTCATCAAGCTCTTCGATGATACCTTCGCTTACAATGCAATGAGGCCTGAAAATAGAAGTTACATCCATCGAACCCGGGAAATTACTTATATAGAAATCTGGCGACTCAATTTCGGCAATTATTTGCGTTGACATGGATTGAACAAATGCTTCTATTGTGCCGGTGCTAACCTCGCTGCCGTTCATCCATCCGGAAAACCCCATCAAAAGAGTCGGTTCATCAAGTTTAGGTGTATCGTAAATTTTCAGTTTTGAAGCCATTATAATCCCCTGCATTATAATTCGTAAAGTTGCTGATCCTCCAGAATTTCAAAACCATTTTGCTCAAGCAAACGTTCCAGCTGACCAAATCTCTGGTCGTCGGCTTTGAATTCTAAACAACAAATGCCCTTCTCATCCGGTTTCAAAACAAAGCCGTAAGTATCTACAATATTGACATCCTGCTGGGTCAGCAATTTTGTAAGTTTATGCAGATTTCCCGGTTTATCAGGAATCGCAACCGCCAGAACTTCTTTCAATGCACACGCAAGCCCCATATCAGCCAAAATAAGATGCGCCTGTTGAGGCTTATCGACAATAAGTTTAATCAGCCCGAAATCACCCCGGTCCTGGATTGTAAACGCGCGTATATTTATATTGTGGTCAGAAAGTATCCCGGTTACAGATTCAAGCCTGCCCGGGCGGTTTTCGATGAAAATATTTATCTGTTTAGCCATAATAACCTCCCATGTAAAAACAATGCACTAAAAAGCCGGCCTGACATCGACAACCCTTTTAGCTTTTCCTTCAAAGGCCGGCAATGACCCAGGCTCATGAAGCTCAACATTAGGACGAATCGTTATCGAAGCACTTAGCTCATTCGCAATTTTTGCTCGTAATGCATCCAGTTCTGTCATTTCGCCGGTGAACATTTTCGAATAAATTTCTACCTTAACTGTTAGTTTATCAAGAGCTCCCGCTTTATCAATATATATCTGATAATTCGTTCCGACCTCTGGAATTTGCATAACAATTTCCTCAATTTGGGACGGGAACATATTCACACCGTTTATTATCAGCATATCATCGGTTCTGCCCAATATCCTCGAAAGCCTCCTGTGCGTTCTTCCACATGGGCATTTCTCCTGCATGACATAAGCCAGATCCCTGGTACGATAGCGGAGGATTGGGTTAGCTTTGCGGATAAGATTTGTCAAAACAACTTCGCCTTCGGTGCCGTCTTGGAGGACCTCGCCTGTTTTCGGATCAATAATCTCAATGATATAAGCATCTTCCCAGACATGCATGCCCTGCTTGCAGGTGCATTCAAAAGCAACGCCCGGACCGCTCATCTCGCTTAAGCCGTAAGAATTATATGCATCTATCCCGTAAAGTTCTTCCAGCTTCAGCCGGGTATTTTCCGAATGCGGCTCAGCCCCGATAAATGCCTTTTTAAGACTGAGATCGCTTAAATTTACTGCCAATTCTGACATCTTCTCATGGATATGCAAAAGGTAACTCGGTGTGATATGAAGAACGGTTGTCTTAAAATCCTTCATCAGCTGCAGCTGCCGCTTAGTATTACCGCCGCCGACCGGGATAACTGTCAAGCCAAGCCGTTCAGCTCCATAATGAACACCCAAGCCTCCGGTAAAAAGCCCGTAAGACATCATGTTCTGAAATATGTCGCCTTTTCTGGCACCGGTGGCATAGATACTCCGGGCAACCAGATCGGTCCAGCCGTCAAGATCGCTTTGGCTGAAATAAATTACCGTAGGAATTCCTGTTGTGCCGCTTGAAGAATGAACTCTCACCACGTCCGAAAGTTCAGTGGCCAAAAGGCCGTAAGGAAAATTTTGCCTCAGATCATCTTTACAGGTAAACGGAATCTTTTTTACATCTTCAAGCGATTTAATATCATCTACACTTTCGATGCCTGCCTTGGAAAATCTCTTTTTATAAAATCTAGTTTTCAAAGCGCATTGAGAAATTTCCTTCAAACGCTTTAGCTGAATTTCACTTAATTTTTCCCGCTCGGCAGTTTCAATTTCCGGATGTAAGTATTTATCATTCATTTTATTTCTTACTAAAAAACACATTTAAACATTTATATCTTTTGCGATTGCAATATTGTTGTCGGTGAGAACCTTGACCGCCTTTTCTGGTTCTTCAAACCGGAAAACAACCATTGCCTTATCCGAAGTCTTTTCAAGAAAAGCATACATGTATTCAACGTTCATCTGGTTATTTTCTAAAATCTCAAGAACCTTGCCCAAACCTCCCGGCTGATCCTCAACTTCAACCACAACAACATCGGTTATATTAGCGGTAAAACCGTTCTGCTTCAAAACATCAATCGTCTGATCGGCTTTATCAACAACGATTCTCAAAACCCCGAAACTTTCAGTCTCAGCAACAGTAAGAGCCCTGATATTGATTTGATTTTCACCTAAAACTTTACAAACCTGGCGAAGTCTTCCTGAACGGTTTTCAAGAAAAACAGAAATTTGCGTAACTTTCATATTATTTCCTCCATCAGCGGATTTTATAATTGTCTCTTATCAATAACTCTTTTAGCCTTGCCCATGCTCCGCTCGATACTGTTTGGCTCAACAAGTTTCACATCAGCCGAAACAGAAAGAACTGTAAGCATTTCCTGTTTTATCCTTTTTTGCAGAGCTTCCAGCTTCTTGATTTCATCGCTGAAAATTTCGGGCAAAACTTCTACATGGATTTCGATCTCGTCAAGATGTTTAGCGCCGCGGTCGATAACGATCTGGTAATGAGGCTGAACACCATCGATACCTAACAGCACATGTTCGATCTGCGATGGGAAAACGTTAATGCCGCGAATGATTATCATATCATCTGTTCTGCCCTTGATCTTGGACATGCGCGGGCTTGTCCTGCCGCACCTGCATTTTTCTTGAGTAATACTTACAATATCGCGTGTTCGATAACGAATCAGCGGGATACCCTTTTTTGTTAAGGTTGTAATCACCAGTTCACCATCCTGGCCCGGCTCTACCGGCTCGCCAGTATCGGGATCGATTATTTCAGGGTAAAATACATCGCTGTAAATATGCAAGCCATCTTTATACTGACATTCCTGCGAAACGCCCGGACCGATTATCTCACTCAAGCCGTAAATATCCGTCGCAAGCAGTCCCAGTTCCGCTTCGATCTCCTGTCTCATTGGCTCCGACCAGGGCTCAGCACCAAAGATTCCAATCTCCCAGCTGCTCTTTTTAGGATCAAGTCCTAAGTTTTTGGCTTCTTCCGCCATGAACAAAGCGTAACTCGGTGTACAGCATAAAATTCTGGGACTAAAATCCTGCATGACCTTGAGCTGCCTGTGAGTTTGCCCGCTTGAAGTTGGTATGATCGTAAGCCCCATCTCCAGGGCACCGTAATGACAGCCTAGCCCGCCGGTAAACAAGCCGTAACCGTAAGCGATCTGCACAACATCATTGGGGTTTGCTCCGGCACAACACATGCTCCTGGCCATCACATCTGACCACAAGGCCAGATCTTCTTTAGTATATCCCACCAAGGTCGGGTTTCCGGTAGTACCGCTGGAAACGTGTATTTCGTTTAACTGTTCGCGACGAGCAGAAAACAGACCGTATGGATAATGATCACGCATATCCAGCTTCGTTGTAAAGGGCAGCTTACGAATATCGTCAATGGATTTTATCGAATCGGGACTGACTCCTACTTCGTCAAAACGGTCCTTGTAAACGTTGCAATTGTCATAAACGTATTTCGCTAATTGTGCAAGTCTCTGCCCCTGGAGCTTACTAAGCTCATCGGGCCCCATACATTCAATTTCCTGTTTCCAGATCATCTACAACTCCCATAATAAAAACGGCAACTACATATCTAACTTAAGGTCAATTAAAGAAAGATTTTAGCACCAAACTAGGCGGGATTCAATAAAAAAACCCGGGCAAAAGCCCGGGTTCAGCAAAAGGGACACACCTGTGTCAATTTTAGAAAGAATATTCTACATTAAATCTTAAGAAAAACGCATCGTCCTGATTATTATCTGCATAGTATTCTCCGGGAACAAAATATTCAAATACTGTATGAGCATTCAAACGTTTGCAGCATTGGTATTTCAGCCAAACTGTGAACAGCTGTCCGCGGAAGTTATCACTGCCGTCAAAAATACCTGTCGTTTCGGTATTTTCATGTGCCCAAAGCAAATGGTAATCACTAGCAATAGTAATTTTTTCTGTTGGTTTAAATGAATGACCAACTGCAAGCCTTTGAAGGTTTGTAGTTTCACCAATTGAACCTTCTGTTGAATATGTATAAATATAAAGCTCTGAGAACTGCGGCCATTCGCCCCACAGCGGGTCGAAAGCTTCATCATCATCAGTATCTGGATCATCGCCTGAAAGGAACTCACCTACAACATGAACTTCATTTTGCCATTTGTCATTGAAATTATAGCCTAAATAAGCCTTAGCTCCATAAGCCTCAAGGTCTTGAATGACATCAGTATCACGTTCTTCTCTATCACCTGTCTGGAAAGCACCATCGATTCTGTAATTCCAAACGTCATCGATTTTGCCTGATACCGCACCGCCGATAGTATGTATTTCAGCTTTTCGGCTCCATCTCGATGGGAAATTTCTAGGGGTATAATCTACAGGGTTATCATTTTTATAAATGTAAAAAGCTTCCAACTGAGTATTTTCAAGAGATTTATTGGTCAGCCATAAAATAACGCCAGTTTCATCCTGCTCTGTCAAATCTTTTCCCTGGTTATTTATCGGTTTCAACCATTTATCAGTAGAGGCTGCCTGCTGAACTAAAATTGCATCTAAAATGGTATCATTTTCATCCATGAAATAGGTAAAACGCAAAGCATCCATGAAAATCGTTCTTGAACCGTCAAGCGGAGTTCCGTCAAGAACCAACCAGCCCTTGCCCAGAATGATATCCTGACGACCGACTTTCATCGTCAAAGGCAGATCAAAAAGATTCTTTACTTCAATATTCAAATTATCGAAGAGAATCTCATCAGGCTCCCATGATTGGGGTTTACTGTCGGGCTCATCCCATGTCCTTGTTTCCCAAACTAAACGAGAATTAATTGCAGCGTCTTCATTGAGAACAATTTTTTGCCACCAACGCAAACGATATCTCTGGAACTCATAATGATCAGCATTGTCATCATCATCAAAGGTGGTCATATTATCTGCCCAGATAGCCCTGAGTCTCAGATCTAAACCCATTTCAACACCTTCTGCGGGATTATGGAACCAGTCCAAAAAGGAATTTTCATAATGGTGGTGTTCGCCGGCATCATCTTCGTAACCGAAAATATCTGATATTCTCGACTCCCTGCCGATATCAGCACCAATTGCAGTCGAAGCCGCAACCGCCAACAATAAAATAACTAAAACTTTAAGCCTCATAACACATCCTTTCACAAACTAAAATATATTTACTAATATCTAATAAACTTCTTTCGACTAAAAAGACCATTTACTTTAAATCAAAATTGTCAAATATTATTTCCCAAAACATTTAAATAAATGCTCTTTAGAGTTGTTTTTTGTCATAAGGCTTACCACTATCATAACCAACAGACTTATCGGAAGTGCAACAATAATGGGATCAACCACATGCCACGTAGAAATCGGTGCGCCGGTATCATTTAAGAACAGCGAATACTTATCAAAAATCGCTTGACAGATTCCAAGTGCCCTTGCCTCTTTGTCTTTTACGAAAATAAGCCAGAACGAAGTAATTGCAAATCCAACGACAATGCTGCAAATAGCACCGGCTTTTGTAGCCTTTTTGAAAAACAATCCACCAATATAGGCAGGCAAAAATGCACTTGCACAAAGTCCAAAAAATATCGCAGTTGCTCTTGCCACTATATAACCGCCCCTGGCATAGTGACCGATAATAACCGCGATGATTATACCAATTACAATTCCTATTCGTGTAATGGTAATGCTGCTTTCGCGTCTCGAAACGAACTGTTCGTAAACATCCCTGCCGATACTTGTACCAAGCGCATGGAACTGGCTCGAAAGGGTACTCATACCCGCTGCAAGAAGTGTCAACAGAAACACCAGACCGAACCATTTCGGCATGGCCGATGTTATATAAGTAGGTATTATACTATCTGGATTAAACATCCATACATCACCTTTTCTGACAACGGCTCTGGTAAAACTCGTCGCCCTTGGATAGACTTCAACCATTCCGTTTTCTAAATTAGTTACCTCCGCACGGGGCATTATCGCTTCGGCCTTACCAACACCTTTTGCTACCAGGTAAGTATCTGCAACTCCATCTAAATCAGTATCAATATTCAAAATATCGCACGGGATCGGCTTTTCGATACCGCGTTCTTTCTTTGCGATTATCATTGCATTGCTGGTTATCTCGGTCAGTTTGCCGGTAACTTTTTCGTACTTGTAGAAATATAAGTTACTCAACGATCCAACCGTAAACGCAACTCCTGTCATAATCAAAATAAACAAACCGCCAATCAAAACCGCCCGGTTAAGTTCCTTTTTGCTCTTGACCGTCATAAACCTGACAGAGAGCTGTGGTTGAGCAAGAACTCCGATTCCCACTCCCAGAACAATTGTGCTTATAACTATCCACCAGAGATCATTATTAGCCTCGCCCCAGCCGAATTGCGGCATTTCTGTCCATCCATTATGTCCCATCGCTTTGAAACCCACAAAAACCTGGTCCGACATCGCAGACAAAGCCTCATGCCCTTCTACAACTCCTCCTACGATTTTATAAGACCACACAAGCAAAAATACCATCCCAACAAACATGATCAACCCCTGCAATGCATCGCTGTACATCACACCCTTAAGCCCGCCAACAACAACATAGCAAGCTATAATCACACTAAATACCAGCAGCGCAACATTATAATCAACATTAAACTGTTGAGCGATAAACTCACAGCCGCCAATCAAAACCGCGGCAGCATACAACGGTATAAATATAAAAATTATAAGCCCTGAAAAAACCTGGATGAATTTGCTTTGATATCTTCTGCCAAGCATCTCCGGGAATGTATGCGCATCGAGATGATGGCCCATCCTTCTTGTAGGTCCGCCAAGAAACACAAAAGAAATAAAGATTCCAACAAAGATATTCAAAAACGTCAGCCACAAAAGACTCATCCCAAAAAGCCCGGCAACACCGCCAAAGCCCACAATCGCACTTGTTGAAATGAAAGTCGCTCCATAACTCAATGCCATAACAAACGGATGTGTCTGACGACCTGCCAGCAAATAATCTGTTGCGCTCTTTGTCCTTTTAAAACCCAGCCAACCAAGAGAAAGCACAAGAAATAAATATGCCAATATTACTATAATTGTCCCCAGACTTACTGCCTGTGCGATTAACATAGAAAACTCCTTACTCTAAGGGGAATACTCATTTTAAAGCTCTTCCTCTACCTTCTTTTCTTCCTGCACCCATTTTATGTCATCGGGCGCAACATCTTCTTCGCCTTTGTTCCACATAAATACACCATAAACCACACACAATATCGCACTTAAAAGACAAAGGATATAGGCCAAAGCCACGAATGAATCATCAATTCCAAGCATAATAATTCCTTTATTGAACTTTTCACAGTATGAGAGAGTATGAGAATAAAAAAAGTCCCCATTTGCAAACAAAATTATGCGGTTAATCAAAAAAATTTCTAAGTTGTCCAGAAATTTGGACAAAGATCAGGATAATGTAAAACTTTTTGTAAAACTCGCTCTCAACCGAGCAGTTTTTTAGCGTTATCCCAGAATATCGCCTCTTCCAACTCTCTGCCTAAATCGAGTTTTTTTAACAGTTCCACTGTTAGTTTCTGTCCCTGCCAGGGAGAATCTGTTCCAAAAAGCAGGTATTCTTTAGGATGGCCCAGAGCCATTTTCCTTGCCTTTTCAGGATCAAGGTAAGTTAACGAAAATGAAATTTCCATATATATCGGCCTGCCGATGAGCAACTCCGAAACTTTATCCCAAGCCTGCCATCCGCCAAAATGAGTACTTATGAATTTAAGATCAGGAAATTCAGCATACAACTTCAAAATTCTTTCAGGCGAAGACCTGTCATCGAATTCGAACGCTATATCATAACCGCAATGCATAACCAGCATCAAACCTGCATCAGAAATTCTTTTATAAATCGGCACCATCTTATTTTCATCAAGCACAAACTTCTGATAATATGGATGCATCTTTACACCTTTAAAACCAGCATCCTTGATCAGGCCGATCCTCTCCAGGCATTGTTCATCATCAGGATGAACACTGGGAAAAGGTTCAATCCTTTCTGAGCGTATCTCTTTGCACCACTCAAAAATCCCTTCAAACTGTTTGGGCTTTGTAGCTATCGGGCAAACAACACTTCTGCAAATTCCCGCCTCATCCATAGATTCCAACAGCGAACTGACCCGCCCATCATGACAAGGCTCTACACCTTCTGACTCGCTGGCCAAATACGACATCGCTCTTTCTGCCAATTCATCCGCAAAAGCATGAGTATGGAAATCTATAATCCTGTTCATCATTTACCTTATTTATGCTATTTTATTTAGTATTTCGATACCCTTGGCCAGCTTATCATCGCTGGTTGCATAGCTTAACCTGAAATGAGTATCTTTTTCACTGAAGACATTTCCCGGTATCGCAAGCACATTATTTTCGATACACTTCTTCACAAAATCTGTACCGCTGATTCCATTAGCCTTTATGAAGATGTAAAACGCTCCGCCCGGCTTAACCATTTCAAACTTATCTTTCAAGCCTTCGTAAACCATATCGCGTTTTGCCTTGTATCTTTCAACTTGTCCGCTGATATCATAATTCATTGCTTCAACCGCAGCCATCTGGAAAGGCGTCGGAGCACAAACAAACGTATATTGCTGAATCTTGGTCATCTGTTCGATGATATCTTTGAGAACAGGCTTGACCGCAACATACCCAAGTCTCCATCCTGTCATCGCATAACTTTTACTGAATCCCTTAAGCACAACAGTTTTATCATAATACTGTCCTACACTGATATGGGGTTGATCATAACAGAACTTGTCATAAATCTCATCCGTCATCAAAATCACATCATGCTTTTTTGCAACTTCCGCGATGGCCTTGACTTCTTCTTCGCTGTAAACCGCGCCGGTCGGATTCGCCGGAGAATTGAGCAATATCAGTTTCGTTTTATCTGTTATGGCACTTTCGATTTTATCAACCGGCAGTTTGAAATCGGGATAGCTGTCCACAAATACACACTTGCCGCCGAGTAAATTCACCATGTGTTTGTAAATGACAAAATACGGATCAGACATTATTACTTCATCGCCGGGATTTATCATCGACATGAAAAGCAGCTGCAAAGCGCCGCTTACACCACTGGTAATCAAAGGAACAACCTCATCCCATCCAAGTTCCTCCCGCATACTTTCAACCACTTTATTACAAAGCGTCTCAATCCCTGCGGTTTGGGAATATCTATTGCTCCCATCCATAATCGCATTTACCGCCGCCTGTTTGATATCCTCAGGAACATCGAAATCAGGCTGACCTATCGAAAGATTAATAGGGTCTTTCATCCCAGCGGCCAAGGCAAAAACTTTTCTAATCCCGCTGGCATCAATACTATTTACTCTATCAGCAATGTACTTACTCATTTTCTACCCGTTATAACTTTAATAAATACAAAAATAAACCCCCGAACAAATACGAGGGTTTTAAAAATTCTCTATTCCGGCAAAAAATTATTTTGTCTTACGATTCGAAACCTTAGGCAGACCTAAGACGCCATCGTCTTCCTGCCAGCGATCTTCCTCTTTCAATTTTTCTACCTTTTCAGCTCTGCTGAGTACATTGCGATGCCTTGCCAGGGCTCCACTGGTTTTTAATGAACGATCAATTGACATTTTACTTATCTCCAATAAAACTTTTTTTTAATTTTTTACCTTTTTACCGTACGCATCCTGAAAAGGTACTTTACCAAAACTCTCATACCCTTGCGGAGCTTGGTAATTAGAACCTATTTTCTTTATTTTTGCAAGTGCATAATATCCATCTGTACCTCTTCGAAGAGGACTTTCATATTTTTTTTCGGTCACAAGCGTATAAAAAATGGACCCTTGTGCCTTAACTATCTCGGTTTCTATACCCTGACTTTCAAAATACTTCTCTACCGGCTTCAAATCTTTGGCTACGTTATAGCTTGCGATCACAATAACGTGATCTTTATCACTGTCCGCCGTACCAGTTTGTGTACTTCCAACATCCTTTTCTATATCTCCGTCATCAAGAGAAGGGTAAATTCCAACTTCCTGAGGCTCTGGCATTTTAGCGACATCACCGGAAATATCCGCTTGACCGCCCTTAAACAGCGAAAAAAGTATTACAAGCAAAACAATAGCGCCTAAAAGTATAAAAAAGGTCTTTTTTGAAAACCTGAAAGTCGGGCTCGAAGCACCTTCATAAAAGTGATCAACCTTATTTCCTTCAGGCCTTTTACCCTTTTTCTGTTCACGGCCATGTACTATCTTATCATTGACCTTTTCCTGGCTTTGCCTTAGGCGGTCTTTATTCATAACCTCCCAAAGAGATGCGGGTTTTCCTGTCTTTTTACCTCGCAAATTTTCACCTCGCCAGTTTTAAACATAAAATAGTAAACAATAACTACATAAAATACGCTCGAATTTAGTTTTATATACTATTTAGCAACAAAATTCAATCGTAATTTGCAATAAAAACACCCATTTTTTTATAAAAACAGCCGCAATTTGCCTTTAAAAGCCCAAAAAAACGCCTGAACCCTCCAAAAAAGCATTTTATACTTGACAAATTAGTGCTAATTAACTATTTAATTCCCTTTTGAAATTTTCAGTTAGGATTTTACTTAAAAAAGTTGTGAACTTATATTAAGTTGTGTTATAATCCCTTTTTATGTAATTTTCTAATTGTCGAATTGATATACGTCAGCGCAAAAGATAAAGATTGGAGTTAATAAATGTTACCAGTAAAAAAATTAAGTAAAGCAAGAACCAGAAGCAGAGCTGCTCATCATGCTCTAAAGCCTGTGAACTATTCTATCTGCAAAAAATGCAGCTCTTCAAAACTGCCCCACGCAGCTTGCGGAAACTGCGGATATGTAAACCCAAAAATTACCCTGGATATTTCTCAAGAGGATAATGAATAAAAATGCGTATCGCTATTGATGCCATGGGAGGCGACCACGCACCCGACGAAATAATCGCCGGAGCACTGGAAGCGGCACCTCTCTTAGATCAGGATGATCAGATTATTCTAATCGGCCCCAAGGATGTGATTAGCGAAAAGCTGCCGCCCAATTCCGCGAAAAAATATAACATAGAGATTGTTCATGCTGATTCTATTATTGGCATGGATGAATCCCCTGTCGAGGCTATAAGAAATAAGAAACGTTCCTCTATAAATATAATGGCCAAAATGGGGGCAGGCGAGCAGGCCGATGCCGTTATATCCGCAGGCAATACCGGCGCATGTGTAGCAGCATGCCAGATGAGAATGAGGAACCTGCCAGGGGTAAACCGCCCCGGTATCGCCGTAATATTTCCCACATTTACCGGCCTTGTAGCAATCTGCGATGTAGGTGCAAACATTAACTGCAAACCGATTAACCTTTACCAGTATGCGGTTATGTCCAGCCTTTATATGCAGCATTCATACGATATCAAAAATCCCCGTGTCGGACTTATGAGTATCGGCGAAGAAGATACAAAAGGCAACGAAACCATCAAAAAAACACGCGAACTCTTACGATCTGACAAAAACATAAATTTCGTCGGAAATGTCGAAGGAAGAGACATTTTTTCTGGCAAATGCGATGTTATTGTAACCGATGGTTATGTAGGCAATGTAGTTTTGAAACTTTCCGAAGCCCTTGTGAGCTTTATTTTCAAATCAATTAAAAGTGAGTTGATCAAAAATCACAAAGTCATGGCATGGACTTTCGGAAACGTTATGAAAAAGATTTACAAAAAGTATGATTATCACGAATACGGCGGAGCTCCCCTGCTGGGTGTCAACGGCAATACACTAATTTGCCATGGTTCCAGCAAAGCCAAAACCATCAGAAGCGCCGTAATGACCGCAAAAAGATATCATATCGAACATGTAAACGATCATATTGTAGAATATTTATCAAAATCAGCTGTGAGGTCAACCGATGAACCAATTTCTCAGCAACTATAATCCGGTAATTGCAGGAACAGGATCCTGCCTGCCGGAAAAAGTTCTCTCAAATGACGATCTTTCAAAAATCGTCGAAACAAATGACCAGTGGATAACAACCAGAACAGGCATCAAAAACAGGAGAATATCTTCCCAGGACGAAACCACGGCTACACTGGCGACCGAAGCCGCCAAAAGAGCCCTCGCTGATGCGCAGATAACACCCGAGCAGATCGACCTTATAATGGTCGCAACGATCACCCCCGAAATGGTATTCCCTTCAACAGCATGTTTCGTTCAGGATGCACTCGGAGCCAAAAACGCATGGGCATTCGACTTAAGCGCTGCATGCAGCGGGTTCGTTTACGCCCTTTCGATCGCCGAACAGTTCATCAAAATCGGCAAATACGAAAACATCCTCGTCATAGGCGCAGAAACCCTGAGCAAAATAACGAATTATAAAGACCGCAAAAGCTGCATCCTTTTCGGAGACGGCGCAGGAGCTGCAATCGTTCAACGCCAGACTGATAAAACACGCGGCATAATATATTCCAAAATGATATCTGACGGCAGCGGCTGGAAAGCGTTAAAATGCGAAGCATACGGCTCAAGAAATCCCGTCTGCCGTCCACTGCCCGACGAAGATATGAAATACATGAACATCAACGGCCAGGAAGTTTACCAGTTAGCTGTCAGAAAAATTGTGGAAATGGTTAATGATTGTGCCAGTGCATGCAACATCAAGGTTGAAGATATTGACATGGTTATTCCCCACCAGATGAATGCAAGAATAATCGAATCTTCCGCTAAAAGACTCAAGCTCAAAGACGAAAACGTATTTATAAATATTCAAAATTACGGTAACACCTCTGCCGCATCCATACCTATCGCATTGGATGAATGCAGAAAACAAAATCGCCTCAAAGCTGGCGATCTCGCCCTGCTTGTCGCTTTCGGAGGCGGCCTTACATGGGGCGCCAACGTAATAGAATTCTAATATTAATTCAATTTCAGGTCCCGCTATGAAAACAGCATTTATTTTTCCCGGACAGGGTGCACAAGTCGTTGGAATGGGAGCGGATTTCGCTCAACAGTTCCCCCCTGCCATGAATATTTTCGATCAGGCTAATAAAATTGTCGGATATGACCTTAAAAAATTATGCTTCGAAGGCCCGCAGGAACAACTTAATGCCACAACCGTTTCTCAGCCTGCCATATTCACAACTTCCGCAGCCATTCTCGAAGTCTTTCGTACAAATGAAACCACAAATCAAATAGTTCCCCAGGTTACAGCCGGTCTTAGCCTTGGCGAATATACGGCTCTATATGCCGCTGGAGTCATGAGCTTTAAAGACGGTCTAAAGCTGGTACAAAAACGCGGACAGGCGATGCAGCAAGCCGCCGACAATTCAAAAGGTTCAATGGTCAGTATTCTCGGCCTGGACAAGGAAAAGGTCCAGCAGCTTTGCGACAAAGCTTCACAAGGCCAGATGCTTGTCCCCGCTAATTTCAATTGTCCCGGACAAATCGTCATCACCGGTGATATCCAGGCATGTCAGCGTGCAGTTGAGCTTGCACCGGAATTTGACGCGATAAAAGCCATACCCCTTGCAGTTGCCGGCGCTTTCCACAGCCAAATGATGCAGCCCGCCGCGGATGATCTATCAAATGCCATAAAACAGACTGATCTTACTATGCCCGAGAATATAAAAGTTCTCGCAAATATTAATGCCCAGTACTATAATTCAACCGATGAAATACATTCAGGCCTTGTAAAACAGCTCGTTCAGCCGATACTCTGGCAAGACTGCATGGAAAGACTTCTTGATGAAGGTTTCGAAAACTTCTATGAAATCGGCCCCGGCAGAGTTTTAACAGGCTTAATGAAAAAAATAAACAGAAAAATAAAGGTAAATAACATCAGCAATATTGATTCTTTCAAAACTCTGATGGGATAAAAGGTTTTAAAGTCAGTTAAACAGGAGAAACAAATGTCAGAAAAAAGATTGGCAATCGTTACAGGAGCAGCAAGAGGCATAGGCCGTTCCATTGTAATGGCATTACTAAAGCAAGGCAGAACAGTTGCGGGCTTGGATTTGAACCAGGAACAGCTCGATGAAATGGCAAAAATTGCCAAAGACGCCGGCTACGACGTCATAACCAAATGTGTGGACATAACCAATACCGAACTTCTCACATCTACTATCGAAGATCTGGCCCAGGAACACGGCGGAGTAGGCATTCTCGTCAATAACGCCGGTATTACCCGCGACAAACTCATGATGCAAATGGACGAATCCGACTATGATATTCTCATGAATGTCAACCTCAGAGCCGCTTTCATGGCTTGCAAAGCGTGCCTGCGTTCAATGATAAGAAACAAATTCGGCAGAATCATTAATATCAGCTCTGTCGCTGGTGTTATGGGACAAGCCGGATCGACAAATTACGCCGCAAGCAAAGCCGGCCTTATCGGAATGTCTAAATCTATCGTTCGCGAAGCCGGTAAAAAAGGCGTAACAGCAAACTGTATCGCACCGGGATTTATTAGTACCGAAATGACAGATGTTCTTCCCCAACCCGTTAAAGACGCCGCTTTGTCGGTAATTCCTATGAAAAAAATGGGTACTACTGACGATGTAGCAAATGCGGTTGCTTTTTTAGCCAGCGACCAGGCCGGTTACATCGCAGGACAGGTACTTTGTGTCGATGGCGGAATGGCTATGTAAATTTTTAAAAAAAACATTTGAAACTGGTATGTTATATGGTTATATTACCGCCCAAATGTTAATTTTTTGTAAATTGTTGAAACGTTAAGAATATTAATTTGTAAACATTTAATTAGATACATATCATGGAGGTATCAAAATGGCAGTTGATCAAAAAGAAATCGAACGCAAGGTAATTGAAATAGTAAGCGAACAGATGGGCGTTGACAAAGCTGAAATTACCCGCGAAACATCTTTCATTAACGACCTTAATGCAGATTCACTTGATACAGTGGAATTGGTTATGGAATTTGAAGATGAATTCGACACAAGCATTCCCGACGAAGAAGCTGAAAAAATTCAAACCGTAGGCGCCGCTATCGACTACATTGTAAAAATTCAAGAACAATAATTTTTTCTTAAGTAAAAGAGCATTATGACTAAACGAAGAGTTGTCATCACAGGTATTGGTTCGGTTACAGCACTTGCCCAGTCCGGCCATGACATGTTCAAAGCACTTTGCGAAGGTAAAAGCGGTATCTCCAATATCGAATCTTTCGATACCTCTGAATATCCCGTTCATATCGGCGGCGAAGTCAAAGATTTTGACATTTCAAAATACGCCGATTTCAGAGAAGGAAAAAGAATGGATCGCTTCACACAGTTTGCTGTCGGCTCTGCCGCACAAGCTATCGAAGACGCCGGTCTTACCTTCGACAATGAACAGATATGCAAAAGGACAGGTGTAATAATCGGAACCGGTATCGGCGGTCTTCATGAAATCGAAGATCAGCATACAAGGCTTCTTCAAAAAGGTCCTTCTAAGGTTTCGGCTTTTTGTGTTCCTAAATTAATGGCTAATGCCGCAAGCGGTGTAGTTTCGATGATGTACGGCCTCAAAGGCCCCAACTTCTGTATTGTAACTGCATGTGCAACCGCAACTCATGCCGTTGGAGAAGCATACTACAATATACTTTCCGGAAGAAGCGATGTCATGGTAACCGGCGGCTCAGAAGCAGCCGTAACACCGATCGGACTTGCGTCATTCTGTTCACTTAAATCTTTAAGTACCCGAAATGACGATCCAACAGTAGCTTCGAGGCCTTTCGACCGTGACAGAGATGGATTCCTGCTTTCTGAAGGAGCAGGCATTGTCATTCTTGAAGAATACGAACATGCCAAAAAACGCGGAGCAAAAATCTATGCCGAATTTCTCGGCTATGGAGCAACTGGCGATGCACACCACATTACCGCACCGCTTCCTGATGGTGCCGGCGCAGCTGCCGCTATGGGCGAAGCGCTTATTTCAGCAGGTATCGAAAAAGAAAAGATCGATTACATCAATGCACATGGAACAAGCACACAGCTAAATGACGCTGCAGAATCAATGGCTATCAAAACAGTTTTCGGCGACCACGCTTACAACCTCTGCATCTCTTCAACCAAAAGCTGCCTGGGACACCTACTCGGTGCCAGCGGCGGAGTGGAACTGATAGCAAGTGCAAAAGCGATCTACGAAGGCATTATACCGCCTACAGCTAATCTTGAAAATGTCGCCGATGAATGCGACCCGAAGCTCGACTTTGTACCAAAAACCGCAAGAGAGAAAAAGATCAATTATGCAATGAGCAATTCTCTTGGTTTTGGAGGCCATAACGCGTCTCTTGTCATCGGAAGAATTTAGTCAATTTTCCGCAATTCCAAGCCCCACAAGTCGGGGCTTTTTTTATGCCCCTGCCATACTCGACCAAACCCGGTAAGTCATATAGCTTACAAAAATGCTGATCAGAATAATTCCTAAAAGTTTATTAGTTTTTTGCTTCCAAATCGCAAACGCCGCAAAAAGCCCCGAACAGATAAGAACCAAGCCATAGTCCATAACAATATCTTTGTCCGCGGGCAACCCTTTAAATGAAACAAGCAGCGTCGCCGAAATAACCAACAGTATATTAAAAATGTTACTGCCAACCAGGTTCCCAACCGCTATCAAACTCTCTTTCCTTTTGAAAGCGATTATACTGGCTGTAACATCCGGTATTGATGTGCCGATAGCGACCACCGTAAGTCCCATGACAGAATCAGAAATACCGAAAGCCTCGCCGATACTTACGGCACTTTTCAAAACAAGCTCCCCAGCAATATAAAGCGAAAACACACCTGCCAGAAATATCCCCAGTGCTTTGGCTGTAGAAGTCTTTACGATGCTTTCATCCAATTCAGTTGTTTCAAAAAGCCTGTGCTTCAAAGAATGAATATAAACAGCAAACGGCACTGCCAAAAAAATAACCGCCCATACCGGAATAAAACCGCCGATTAACGCAAAGAAAAAAATAACTCCAGGCGCAAGAAAAAACAAAATCAAGTCAATCAAAAATTTTTGCCTCTCGATCACCAGCGTACCTATCAACGAGCATATCCCAAACCCCAGGCATATATTTGTCAGATTACTGCCCGAAACGTTCGAAAGTGCGAAATCCGTTTTACCCCTTGCTGCAGCGATAACGTTCACAAATAGTTCCGGCGCACTGGTTCCAAACGCAACCATAGTAACCCCGACCACAACCTTTGAAATTCCAAGATTGACCGCCACTTTCGAAGCACCGTCAACCAACCAGTCAGCACCTTTATACAAAATGACAAAACTGACAAGCAGAAGTAAAAAATATAATATCAACATGCAATTATCCCTGGCTAAACATCATACTTTCGGCATAAGCCATACCGAACTGAGGCGAATCCGCTAATTCAACGTGCACAATTTTTTCGGCCAGTTCGTTAGCCAACTGCCTGCACTCACAACTCAAAAGTGCCATAACTGCTCCCGTACTTGCTGCATTGCCAACAAAGTGAACTTTCGTTATATCAAGTTTCGGTATCAAATCAATCTTCTGGGCACTCTCTCTTTTTATATAGTTTCCAAAAGCACCCGCCAGCAAAATCTGATCGATCTGATCATCTTTTATTCCAAGCTGCTCTTGCAGGATAACTATTCCAACCCTCATCGCCGCCTTTGCAAGCTGCGTCTCTCGCACATCCTTCTGAGTAAAATAAACCTTATCTTCATCGTTATCAGCCAGGACGAATGCCCCCTGACCATCCAACTCAACTATTCGCTCTACTATTTTTTCCGGTAATTTACCCACAAGCCTGTCTTTCTCTACAAACCGCCCGGTCATATCAACGATACCAAGTTCCACCAGTACCGCCATAGCATCTATCAACCCGCTGCCGCAAATACTGCTCGCTTTCTTGCCGCCGATAACGTCAACATCGATATCATTTTCATTAATCACAACGCTCTGAATCGCACCATCGACCGCCCTGCTGCCGTGACCAATCTTTGCACCCTCAAAAGCCGGCCCCGCCGCACAGCTAGCCGCATACATCTTCTCACGCGTACCAAGTATCAATTCCCCATTTGTACCGATATCCATCACAAGCGTCATCTTTTTGGTCTTGTCCATCCCTACTGCCAACGCCACCGCCGTTGTATCTGCACCCACAAACCCAGCGATATTCGCCATTGTATGAACATTTCCAGCCGGATTGATTTTTATCCCCAGCTCAGACGCTTTCAGATTATGCGATTCCTCAGAATAAGCCTTGAAAGGTTTTTGCCCCAACTGGCTGATCGGGAAATTCAAAAATATATGATTCATCGTCGTATTGCATGCCACGCAAACTTCATAAACATCCTCAACATCCAATTTTGCCTTCTCTGCAACCTGACTTATCAGCTCATTTACCGCATCGATTATGCAATCGTGCATCTTTTTCAAACCTTGTCCTTCACTGCCGTATGTGATCCTAGCAATAACATCTGCACCATAAGCCGCCTGTGGATTATCAACCGCACAAACCCCTTCGATTTCGCCGCTTAACATATTCACAAGTTTAGCCACAACCGTGGTCGTCCCGATATCAACGGCAACCCCGTAAATCTTACCCGATGTATCGCCAACCTCAACCGCTGCAACCTTATACTTGCTCTTGCCCTCTTTTTTAAAATCGCATATATGACTTACAAAAGTAAATTCGCTTTCTTGCCCGTGATTATTGTTGATACGCTCTATAAATTCATTATCTATTTCACATTCACGATCTTTACAGACTTTCTTTAGCTGCTCCCTTATTGGCTCGTTATCAAAACTCTCCAGCCTTACAAAATCTTTTATCACGCAAGGATTCAACTCAATCTGATGTTTGATCCCATGCTCAAGTATCTGCTGCTTATAAAAACGCGACTTATCGGGCACCCGCACCTCGATATCACTGTCAACCTTGTGCCTGCACGCATAAACAATTTCACTCGTACCGACCAGCTCCACCGCACACTTGCCGCATGTCCCTCTGCCTCCGCAAACTGTATTCAAAATAATACCGGCCTTGTTAGCAGCTTCAACTAAAACCGCACCCTCATGTATATCTACAACCTTATCGTCAGGCCTGAAAGTCACTTTAAAATGTCGCATAAACTTTTATCCACAAAACATTTATTAAAAAAATTCTTATAAACCAATAACATATATGGTAAGATACACAAAAGCAAGACTTCTCCGATAAACTCAATCAAATTTTAGTAATTCCAGTAATTAAAAGGTGTTTTTATGATTCAATGCAAAGATTGCGAATTCTGCGAAATCTTCCCGGATGGAAGGAAAAATTTCAAATGCGACCCGTTCTCCAATATTGTTGAACCCGAATGTCTCCAAAAATGGCAGATCATCAGGCTAGACATGCTCGTTTCAACTTACCAGTCAATGCTTCACTGGTATGACAAACTGGCCCCTCTCCAGAACAAAATGTTCAAATACATGGAAAAAGAAATTGACGACATAGACGAGAGCGAAAAGTGGAAAACCGACGAAGAAAATGACCCGAACGAAAATATGTGGTAAATTCTTACCTGAAAAAATAAAATTGCAATAAATCCCTTCATTCAGCCGTCTATATACGTGAAGATTAAAAATGGAACAGGCGGAACTGGCAAAACTTATCAACGAATGCAAAAAAGGCAAAGAATCTGCTTATGCCAGACTCGTGGATTTGTACAGCAAAAAGCTTTACGCTTATTTCTACCGATTGACCGGCAACGCAGAAATTGCCAGCGATTTGCTTTCCGAACTGTTCCTTAAACTTGTAAAAAACATAAAAAAATTCAAAGACGGCTCTTTTGAAAGTTGGATATTTCGGATCGCTTCGAACATTTTTCACGATTTCCTCAGGAACAAGTATCGTTCGCAGGATTTCTATCAGAACTATACCGATCATCTCGAGCAGAACCTGCAAACAGAGAAAAAAACCGATTGCGATAAATTCGATCTTCTCCAGCAGGCTCTCGACCGGATCGAACCCGACCAGCGGGAAATTATCATCCTGAGATACTATTCCCAAATGTCATTCAAGGAAATAGCCCAGCTAAGATCCGAACCGATTGGAACAACACTTTCAAAGCTTCACCGATCCTTGAAAAAACTTAAAGAGCTGATGGAAGTTAAATATGAATAACGAAAACGAAAATCTCGATAATTTGCTAGAAGGCTTTTATTCACCTGAACAGGCCAGCCAGTTCAAACAGGACATGCAATCAGCCAGCGACCTGCTCGCAGCGAATCCTGCCCCCAACCCTTCAGACCATTTGATAAATAAAATCAAAACAGACATTTCAAAAACACAAAAACACCACCACCTGCGATATACTGCCGCTGCCGCAATCCTAATACTTCTAAGCCTATCAGCTTCAATTTACGTTTTTAACAAATCACAAGATAATTATAAACAATTACTCTCAGATGCCCAGTGGCAAAGCTCTGATCTGTCCCTTGACGACACTGACCTTCTCGAAATGCAAACCGCCCTGAACAACATCTCTGATCAACTTGAAAATTTCGACCAGTTCGGTTACAGCGAGTTATCACAAAATATTGACCAGCTTGAATCCGATTTTACAGACTTAGAAGAAAATTTCTGGAAAGGATAAACATGAAAAATATTATCATACTTACTGTCTTAACTTTAACAATGGCATCAACTGCTTTAGCTCAAACTGACGGCAATGACTTCTGGTCAGATGATCACAAATCATGGCAGCCAACGGCCGAAATGGTTGAACGAACGCTTGACAGATTAGCACAGAACGACCCCCAAAAAGCTCAGCAGCTTCGCCAGATGCAGCAAGAAAACCCCCAGGCATTCGAAAAAGAAATCCGCCAATTAATCAAAGACCGTGTTCAAAACCGACTTCATCAGGGCCCCCAACCTCGCCCCGAACATAACAAAAAAGGACCCGGCAAAGAACCTGGCCGTTTCCGCAGAAGAATGCAGCAGGAAAAAGACCTTTTCGAACAATGGCTCCAGACCCATTATCCCGACCAGGCTCTTACACTTGAAAAGCTTCAAGACACCAATCCCGAACTCTACCGCAGGGAACTGATGGAAACAATTCACCAATATGGCCATCTCTATCGTGCCGAAAAAGAAAATCCCCAACTTGCCCAGGTACTCAAAAAAGATATGCGATTAAAGCAAGCAGAAAGTGATTTGGTAGATGAGATCAATGACTCTCAAAACGAGCAGGAAAAACAAGAGCTCACTGCCGAGCTGGAAAAAGTACTTTCACAACGCTTCGATATTATCATCCAACGCAAACAACTCCAGACCCAGCAAATGCAGCAAAGACTTGAAAAGCTTCAGCAGGAACTGAACAAAAAGAAATCCGACATAGAAAATCTGGAAACTCGAAAAGAAAAAGAAATCAAATTGCGTCTAAAAGAAATTCTATCTCCCGACCAGCAACTCCAATGGAATTAAAGCAAAACCATCAAAGGCTCGCAACGCCTTGCCCATAAAAGAAGAAGTAGCATCGAGAATGATCGCGAAAAGTTGCCCATCTTAACATTTCGGCTTTTCATCATGTCCTGGCAGTACCGTTTTATACGATTGCCTTGGGATTTCCTGCCCTTGGTATTGCATTTTTGTGGGAAAATTGTTATATTGAGTGGTTATTATTATTTTGAAACCTTATTAGGAGTCCAAACATGAGTTGTAATCTTGCCATCGCCGGCGTAACCGGTGCTGTAGGACAGGAATTTTTAAGAATCCTCGAACAGAGAGATTTTCCATTTACATCGTTAAAAATGCTGGCTTCGAGCAGGTCAGCAGGCAAAAAAATAAATTTCAAGGGTAAACAATACACTGTTGAAGAATTAACGCATGACAGCTTTAAAGGTATAGACATCGCCCTTTTCAGCGCGGGCGGCGGCAGAAGTAAAGAATTCGCCCCCTCAGCGGTAAAGGCTGGTGCGGTAGTTATCGATAATTCTTCGGCTTTCAGGATGGACCCGGAAGTACCGCTGGTCGTACCTGAAGTTAACCCGGAAGATATCAAAAAACACAAAGGGATCATCGCAAACCCAAACTGTTCGACAATTATAGCAAACGTACCTGTTTGGCCCCTGCACAAAGCAAACCCAATCAAACGCATGGTCGTTAGCACCTACCAGGCGGCAAGCGGTGCGGGACAGGCTGCAATGCTTGAAATGGAACAGCAGGCAAGAGAAATTCTCGATGGTAAAGAGCCGACCTGCAATACCCTCAAATACCAGCTGGCCTTTAACTGTTATTGTCACGATTCAAAAATCGGAGATAACGGCTACAACGAAGAAGAAATGAAAATGGTCAAAGAAACCCGCAAGATTTTCCACGCACAGGAAATAGCAATCACTTGCACATGTGTAAGAGTTTCTGTTTTCAGAACCCACTGCGAAAGCATAAATCTTGAATTTACCGATCCTATCACCCCCGACCAGGTACGTCAGCTGCTCCAATCAGCACCCGGCATAACAGTTATGGATGATCGCGAAAACAACCGTTTCCCCATGCCAACCGATGCAAGCAACAATGACGATGTTTATGTTGGACGTATTCGCACTGATGAATCGATCCCTGACGGACGCGGCATAAACTTGTGGGTTGCAGGCGACCAGATCAGAAAAGGCGCTGCACTAAATGCTGTTCAAATCGCTGAAAAGCTTTTATAGGCGTTTACACAAAAATCAGGTGGGCAAATTGAGCCCACCTTTTTTATTGCCATGAGAAATATTAAACTCACAATCGCTTATGATGGTTACAGTTATCACGGCTGGCAGTTTCAGCCCGATAAACCCACCATACAGGGCGAAATAGAATCCGCTTTACAAAAACTGACGAATCAGAAAATCCAGATCATCGGAGCCAGCCGAACCGATGCGGGCGTATCGGCTCTGGGGCAGGTTGCGAATTTTCAGTTGGATTCATCAATCCCGACTGAAAATTTTGCCAGGGCTCTCAATCCGTACCTGCCCGATGAAATATTCATAATCGAAGCCCAAGAGGTAGATGAAAATTTCAATTCCAGGTTCAATGCTCTGAACAAACAGTATTGCTATAGAATTCATAATGGCTTAAATAAACCTGTTTTGGATATCCACCACTGCTGGCATTATCCATACCCGCTTGACGTTTGTCTTATGCAAAAAGCCGCCCAGCACCTTATCGGCACTCATGATTTTAAATCTTTCGCCTCTTCCGGCGATCAGCGTCAGGACTCCACAAGAACAATTTTCAAATGCGATATTCTCCAGCAGGATCAATGGATAGATATAACCGTCCAGGGCGACGGTTTTCTATACAACATGGTCCGCAACATCGTAGGCACTCTCGTTGAAATCGGCCGTAAAAGATGGACCCCGGATTACATTCAAGAAATTTTAACGGCGAAAGACCGCAGAGCAGCAGGAATACTCGCCCCTCCAAATGGTTTATGTCTCATGTGGATACAATATGATTAAACCGCCATTTTTTCAATAAAAGTCTTTTATGATAGATTTTTTCAAAATATTTCAGTATTATGTCGCATCCTGTAAATTTGTAAAATAATTCGTACTATAATTTAACAATGAGGTTTTTATGGCTAACTTCAAAGATGTACCGGCACTCGGCAAGATCAACATGGATGAGTTTATATCGCTGGAAACATGCAGTTCAGGAAACTTTACACTTGGAAAAAATGGTGTAATTGATATTTTATCCACTGGCGACAAAAAAGTCGAATTTATCGTTTTCGATGACAAATGCCTCGCATTCGTCAAGTCCGCAATGGCTTACCCCGCATATTATCCCATTGAACCGGTAAAAATCGAAAGATCACTAAAAGCGGTACTAATGGACCTCGATGGAACAAGCGTTAGAAGCGAAGAGTTCTGGATTTGGATAATTCAAAAAAGTATCGCAAGCCTTTTAGATAATGACAAGTTCGAACTCGAACAAGCCGACCTGCCTTATGTCTCGGGCCACAGCGTTTCTGAACACCTTCAGTACTGTATTAAAAAATATTGCCCTGGCAAAAACCTTGAAGATGCCCGCAAATTCTACTTCCAGCATACTCATCACGAAATGAATGAGATCATGCAGGGCCGCGGCAAAGAAAACGCTTTCACTCCGACAGATGGCCTGAAAGAATTTTTATACGAGTTAAAAGACATGGGCGTAAAAATCGGATTGGTTACCTCAGGCTTATACGAAAAAGCATGGCCCGAAATCCTCTCAGCCTTTAGAACCCTCTCGATGGGTGACCCCAAAGATTTCTACGATGCGATCATTACCGCCGGTTTCCCTCTTAGGAAAGGTCAAGCGGGTACTCTTGGCGAACTTTCCCCGAAACCTCACCCATGGCTCTACGCGGAAGTTGCCAAAGTTGGACTTGGAATTGACTACGCCGACAGACACCATGTAGTTGGAATTGAAGACAGCGGCGCGGGCGTTTGTTCTATCCGTTTAGCAAACTTCTCTGTTATCGGCATAGAAGATGGTAACATTCCCGGCAGCGGAACAATGAGCCTTTGTGACCATTATTGCAAAAACTTCGAGGAAATCTTGAAAGTCCTGAAAGATTAAGGGTAGGTCTAATAATTGCTTTTGTGCGGCAAGCAAAAGATTTTGCCTTCTGACAAGGAAGACAAATCAGCCTTATTTGAAGATAAGGCGGCTTTTGTCTGACGCAGACCAGAAGTAAAAAGATTTCGTTTGTCCGCCAAAATGAATTTTTAGAGGTACCTTAAAACTTATCTGAAAAATGAGGGCGGCTTGGATTTATCCCAACCGCCCTTTTTTATTAACTTCGATTGTTATCTCTTATCATGGAACCAAACGCAAATTGATAATCTGGAATGGACCATATTCAACAACCACTCTATTGTCAACCGAATCAAGCTGCTCATTATTAGCTTCAAGCAAATTAGTCAAATAGCACTTTTTGATGTCAAAGGAGCTTGCTAAAGTAAACGCTCCCCTGCCGCCTAGACTATCATATAAACGCAATATATAGCCGTTACCATCTTCGGCTTTTTTAACGGTTTCGATGATAATATTTTCCTGATCAACCTTAAACATCGATTCAACTTTACCAGCCTGACCCCTGTTTTCGTTCTTATAAACAATCACAGGATCATTAAGCTCATAACCTGCTTTAATTGTATCAATCCCAAGCGGGCCTTCATGCGGCATCAGCGAATACTTGAAAGTATGTACACCTTCATCAGCTTTCGGATCAGGATGTGTAGAACTTTTAAGCAAAGTGATACGAATGACATTGTCATGAATATCATGCCCATACTTGCAATCATTCAAAAGACTCACTCCATAATCGAATTCGCTCAAATCAACCCACTTATGGGCGCAGGTTTCAAATCTTGCCCAGTCCCAGCTGGTATTATGATGAGTAGGCCGTTTTACATTACCCCACTGAATCTCATAACTGGCTTGGGACGAAAGTATGTCAACCGGAAACGCCGCTTTTAAAAGAGTCTTTCTTTGCCGCCAGTCAATTTCCGTTTCAACATCGATCTTTTTCGAATTGTAATCCAGACTCAATCTTTGAGTATATGGACTATCTAAAATTTTCCTCTTAATCTCGATGGTACCGCGAAGCGGGCCGTCTTCAACAATTTTAATACTTTCAGCTGAGTCTGCATAAAAAATCTTATCATCATAATATATATCAATATCCCATGCGTCGAAATTCATCGGCCTGTCTTCGAAGGCTAGCATCTGGTTTGCAACCTCGCCCCGGGGCACGATTTCACGTTCACTTTCCTTGTCGAAGATACTGGTTATGTCACCATCGGCATTTAACATTACCCGAACATACTTATTTTCAAGCAGTGTTTCACTCACTGACAGACCAGGCACTCTATTCATGCTTCCTGATTCGACAACTTGTACCGACTTTACACCGTATGGCTCAAGAACAGGACCTTCGATCAAAATGCCCTTACCAATTTTCTGCCAGCCTAAAACTTCTCCGTCCAAAGTCCCAAGAGCCTGACCTTCTTTCAATTCAAAATCAGCAACTGTAAAAGATTTCCTTTCAAAGCTGGTCGGATTAACTAAAACCAAATCGCCGCCTGCCTCTTTGGCAATTTTTTCCAAAGCATTTTTGGACGTCTGTTCAACGATCTGTGCAACTTCCTTATATTGCTTTACAGAATCGGCGTAAACTTCATTTATACTCGAACCTGGAATAATATCGTGAAATTGATTCAGACAAACCAGCTGCCATGCTTTTGTTAATTGCTCACGTGGATATTCAAAACTGTCATCAAGCAAATCTGCAAGACAATTTAAAAATTCAGCATCATGCAGGCCGAATTCCGACCGCCTGTTAGATTTTTTTATTAAAGCCTGGCTCGTATATGTTCCGCGATGATATTCAAGATATAACTCACCAACCCACTTGGGCAATTTATCGCTCGAATGCTTTTCAAGGTTGCGGAAGAAATCGACAGCTTTGCCATGTCTTACTTTCGGCAGTCCCGGAAATTCCTTCAACTCCCTTACGTTTTCCAGCATTTCAATCGTAGGCCCGCCGCCGCCGTCACTATAACCGTAACAAATCATATAATCTTCGTGCGATTCCTTCTGCTTATGCGTCGCCCATGTGCTGTATATTTCACTAGGATCTCCGGTACTGCCGTAAGTGACCCAATTTCTGTCTTTGAACCTTGTTGAGCCTGTATGGGTCAAAACTTTCGAGCCATCAAGTCCCTGCCACCAGAAACTGTCATAAGGCATTTCATTGTACTGATTCCAGGACATCTTAATTGTAAAGAAATATTCCAGCCCTGCCAGTTTTATCAGCTGAGGAAGATTTGCCGAATAGCCAAAAACGTCAGGAAGCCACATAATGGGCGATTCAGCGTCTTTACCGAAATGTTCAGCAAAGAACTGCCTGCCCAGCAAGAATTGACGTGCAAGCGACTCAGAACCGCTCAAATTGCAATCTGCCTCGACCCACATACCGCCTAAAATTTCCCACCTACCCTGAGCAACTTTATTTTTAATTTT
>CAZITB010000010.1:23108-34852 GCA_964542055.1 uncultured Candidatus Kuenenia sp. | reverse complement strand
TGCTCTTCCTTTGGCATTGTGCCCAAGTATGTGATAAATCTCTCTTCGGCAGTGAGCTTCCAAACTACCAACTTCGACCATTTCCACTTCTTCAGGGGTTATCCTGAATGGCTCATAATCAACATCACAGAGGCCTCCGGCAACGGCAATTTGAGTTTCATCCTGATTCGACTTAACTTCCACTTCAGATCCCCTGGGAGCATAGACCGAATCGGCTTTGCCACTCCATATATCTTTACGCTTGCCGACTTTTTTGAAGATTTGACCATTTACATGAATATCACAGGAACCTTTTAAAACTACAAAAACAGTTTCAAATTTAGCTAAGTTCTGATCATATTGTTCACCTTTAGACAGGTTTAAAATATTAAAGTAAGTCATATCTAGCAATGAATTATTTTCATCAAGCAAAGGTTTGTTTCCATTATTATAAGACTTTATCTGCTGGGGCATTATATACTCCTGTAATTATTGAGTTGTTAAAAAATGATCTGGTATTGCAGTTGTCAGAACCGGGAAGAAGGCACATATCAGCAATACCACTATTAAGGCGAAAACAAAAGGCAGACAGTATTTTACCGTCTGATCGTAAGGCGTTTTTGCAATACTGGTAGCTACAAAAAGTAATACGGCTACGGGAGGGGTGGTAGCTCCGATTTGAGTGGCGAAAACCATCAGTAATCCAAAATGAAGCTGATTAAAACCAAAGTTATCTGCTATGAATGTAATGACAGGGATCATAATAATGAGCACAGCAAGCGATTCTATAAACATTGTAAGAAAAATCATAGTCGCAAGCAATATAAGCATTATTACGGTTGGATTGTTCGATATTGATAAGATAGTGTCAAGTACGACCTGATTAAAATCAAGGTAAGACAGTAACCAGCCAAGAGCACCCGCAACGGATATGATGCCAACTACCATGGTGGTTGTTATCGCCGAGTTGTAAATGATCTTCGGCAGGTCCGAAATTTTCACTGATCTATAGAAAAAGAAGGAAACAACAAAAGAGTAAATACAAGCCACGACACCCGCTTCTGTAGCAGTAAAAACCCCTGTTAAGATTCCTCCTAGTATGATAACAGGCGCAAGCAAAGCCACCCAGACAGTACGAATAGATTTCAAAACAGTTACTAAGCTGAATTTGCCAGTAGTTTTATTAAGCTCTTCGAAACCTGGCAAAAAAGAATGAAGGTAAATCAAAAACATTATTGCCGCTCCGATTAGCAGACCCGGAATTATCCCTGCCAAAAATAAACCGCCGATTGAAACTCCTGACATCGCTCCGTAAATTATCATCGTCATACTAGGTGGAATTATGGGGCCGATCGTTCCCGAACAAGCTACAAGAGAAGCGGCGAAACCAGGCTTATACCCCCGTTCTTTCATTTCAGGGATCAGTATGGAACCGATCGCGACCGTAGCGGCAGTAGAAGAACCTGACACATTTGCGAATGCGATATTTGATAGCACAGCCGCTTGTCCGAGGCCGGCTCGCATAGGTCCTACAACTGTTTCAGCAAATTTGACAATTCGCTTACTTAAACCGCCTCGTGACATCAATTCACCGGCTAATATAAAGTACGGCATAGCTAGTAAGCTGAAAGAATCTAACATTGTGAACATTTTTTGAGGAAAAAAAGCAGGGTTCAGCTCATTAATAACAATCCCGATAAATCCGGACATTCCGATTGCCAGCAATACAGGAGTACCAAGAAATATAAGCATTAACAATAATATAAAAAGACCCGCAAGCATCATAATTCAGGCCCCTCCAAAGGCGGTAAAAGTCGATCTGCAAACTTTCTTAAAGCTATAAAGACAATGTATATACCTCCTATCAGAATGCAACTGTAAACCAGGCTCATTTGAATACCAAGTCCCGGGCTTTGCTGGTACGAAGCTACCTTCATGATCTTTATAGTGTATATTGAAATAACAAAACCAAAGACCAGCCACATGAAATCGATAATCAACCCTAATACTTTCTGGATTTTTTGAGGAAATTTATCATAGAGCACACGCATACCAATGTGAGCATCATCTTTATAGGCCAATGGAATTGCCAAAAATATTATCCATATATGCATATATTTTTGAAATTCTTCGCTCCAGCTTAAGGAATTTCTGAAGACATATCTGTAAATTACCTGGGCAAAACCAACAGTAACCATAGCTATAAATGCAATTAGTACTATTGTTTCAAATAGTTTATCTATTGTGGAAAATAATTTTCTAATTTTTTGGGGCATACTCATTTTAATTGAGGATTATTTTCAGAAGATCTTTAGCATCACTTTCTTCGGCAAATGATTCCTGAAGAACCTGTGCCTTTTCTTTCAACTGTGATGTATCAATATTATGTATTTTCATTCCTTTTTTGGTTAAATAATCGATAGCTTCTTTTTCCTTGTGCGGGGCAAGAGCTCTTTGAACATCTCTTGCCATTATAGCGCCTTCTTCAATTACTTTTTTCTCATCCGGCGTAAGCTGCTGCCACTTCTGCTGTGAAAACATAAAAACCAACGGGCCAAAAAGATGCCTGGTTAAAACAATATGATCGGCTACTTCGTAGAATTTATTTGCCTTTACCACAGAAGCTGAATGTTCAAAGCCATCTAATACGCCGGTTTGAAGCGAAGAGTAAACTTCTCCAAAAGACATTGGAGTCGCATTGGCTCCTAAAAGTTTTATAGCCTCAATGTAAACAGGTGATTCTATTGTTCTGATTTTCAGAGAACTTAAATCTTCCAAGCTGTTTACAGCTTTATCTGATGTTACAACATTTCTGTAACCCCAGCTATCCATCCATGCCAATAAATGGAACCCTTTTTCCTGAAGTTCTTCAGCTAGCGTCTGACCAACCTGACCATCTAGTATGCGATGAACGTGGTCATAATCCTTCCATAAAAAGGGCAAGTCCAGAACACCAATTCTTTTATGGAAATTGTTCAGGATTGCGGTGCCGCTTATAACACAATCTACACCTCCGCCAAGCTGCATGCCTTCATAAACATCTCTTTCCTGGCCAAGCATATTGGAGGGATAAATTTTGACTTCCAGGGTTGGACTAAATTCGTTTACCCAGTTCTTAAAGACCCATGCCGCAGTATGAATCTCTGATGAAAAATCATCCTGATGAGCGTGAGACAGTTTAATAACTTTCTTTTTTGCGTTCTTACCGTTGGACTGCGAATCATCTTTGCAGCCAACTAATGTAAGAATAATTAATAATAAAATTAAAATCTTTTTCATTTATTTTCCTAAGAGAATTTATTCAAAATACCATCTGATTATTTTTAGGCCATACGGCTCTATCTCAATGTTGAGCCATTGATCGAGCAATGCGTCTTTAAGATCGAAATCTTTGCCAGAAAGCAGTTCAACGCATCGAACAACTTCCGATTTGCCTTTTGTCAAGCTAACGGCACCGTCCCATTTCTTACTTCGATGGTTAGCCAACAAAACAGTCCTGAAATTTTCACCTTCAGTTACTATCCATTCCACCGGTAAGCCCTTTATCTGAGCCGGCTGCAAACTTATTATAACCTTATCAAAAAGATCTGATGCAACAGATGAAAGATCACTGTGAGCAGCTTGGTACCAAGGGGCTAACACAGTATAAACTTTACCCTTGCCCATCTTGAAAGAAGTAACCGCGGGATGACCGGTATCAGTTCTGGCTAAGACATTTACATTTTCGTGCATCTTTGTTACCGGAACAAAAAGAAAAGCATCATTTTTGAAAGGCTGTTCGCCCCATTTGACCGCCCTTGCCGCTAAAAGCTCAGGTGAAAAATTCACGCCTGTCAAACCGTAGCTATCCGGACGGGCCACTCCTGCTGCCAGGATCAGTTTGCCGCCATTTTGAACATAATCTTTGAGTAGGCTTTCTAACTTGTCAGTTAATTTCACCTGCCCCAGAAGAACTGCTAACTTATATTTTTCAAGCGCATCTTCATGAACTTTATCAGTTAGAACATCAAAAATATCTCCCCATCTGCTGTCAGACATGGCTCTGGCATCGGCCTGTAGTTTGGCACCTTTGTTAAAAACTTTTCTGGCTTGGTCACGGCTCTCAAATAGCCCGAAAGGCAACGGCGGTTCGGCATAAAAAATATCGTCTTTTCCAGGAGCGAATTCTTCGGTTATACAAGATAAGGCAAACGGGCTGGCTGGAGGATCATCGATAACGTAGCTTCCGAAAGGAAAGGCCTGCATTGCCCAGACATTACCGGGAAAGGCCATTCCAAAGAAACCGTCTATGCCCTTTTGCCCCTGACGATATGGTATTTTTGCATAGTTCCATGCTGTTGTGGTGGTTTGCCAATACGGGCGAGACATCCAGCCATGATCAGAAGGCATTATAACAGCAACAGGAACAACAGGTTTACCGGGCGGGACCTTCAGTATGAACTCGCCAAACTCATTTACAGTATCTTTGATCTTGTTGAATTGCTGTTTTTCAGGATCGAAAAAGAGATGACCGCCTTCAATTCGAAAACTTTCAGCACCGCTGAAATAGCTGATGTAAAGATTTCTACGGTGAAAAGAGCTATCAAGATTCTGGACACAGCCGTAAATCGGGCCCCACCATAAAGAAATATCAATCCCCCAAGTGTTTTTATATTGATTCGAAGCACCCCGGGCAAAAGCAACTGCTGTCTGTAAATCTGCCACATCGTCATTAGCTCTTTCAACTATAACGCAATCGACACCGTGTTCAGCAAAGATATGAGCGGATTGAGCATAACCACAAACACCCCAGAAAGGTATATTGCTGTCGAAATCCTCAGAAGCAGCCACAGCATCTTTCACATGCTCATCAAATAATTCTTTTGCCTTAGAATGTGTCTTTGGTTTTTCTGTTAAAAGCTTTTGCGGAAAACGTGTTCCGGCAGAATCATTTTCTAAAAGACCAAGCCATATCGTTTTATCCAGAGTCCCAACTTGAGCACGACGATGATTTGCAAAAACATCTTCTATCTCATAAAGCTTACGTCCTTTAAATTCAGCTTCGCTTAAAGCAGCATCTGGATTAGCGTCAAGTTTGACTATCACTTTATCAAAGTTTTTATATAGTTCGCTCAGATAATCTTGTTCATAATAGTACGGTACCTCGATACCCCAGCACCATTTTGAATTCTCAATCCACCTCAAAGTTGGCTGATGAGATTCCGATGGATGCAGCTCAAAAACAATTCGGGTATTCAATTCAGACGAAGATAAAACGTCTGTACCTGATAGAACAATGATAACCAGCAGAAAACAGCTTGTAATGTTTACTTTCAAATTATTGATCCATGTATTTTATTTAGAAACTGTAGTTTGAAAATTCCATTTTCTCCAGTTCGGCAATATCGGGTTTTTTAGAAGCTATCTCAAGTGATTCTTTATAAATTTCATTAAGGTTACCCATTTTAATTTCAGAGCCAGAACGAATGAAGATAGGTATTTTATGTAAAGGAGCGTCAACTTCAATGTATCGTCCTCCGGAGTACTTTTTTCCACTCCAGGCATCTATCCATTCTGTTCGGTCGGGCAAATAAAGCTTATGCTTTTTAACACCTTTTTCCCAGACTGCGGAAACAAGGATATCCGGGCCATAAGTATAGGTTTGCCAGTCGCTCCAAGCCTGCTTTTGTTCAGGCCAGTGCAGGAAAAGAGGCCTTGCAATTGGCATTCCTGTCTCGCGGGCCTCAACTGCAAGCTGATAAGAGTAATCGGCAAGATTGTCATGTAAAATTGCATAGAGTCTCCAGATGGCGATCAGTTCTGTATCATAATGAGGCTCTTTTTTCATATCCCAAAGCCCTTGATCTTCAGTCGGGCCAACTTCCATGATTGGTGAGAAGCAGCTAAATGCCAGCCATCGTGCGCATACCTCTCTGTCAAGTTCTCCCTGCCAGTAGCCTCCTGTATCAGAACCCCATATAGGAAAACCAATCACAGCAGATCTAAGCAGTGCGATTATGGCAGACCTGAGTCCTTCAGGCGGTGATCCGATATCGCCAGCCCAGAAGACCCCATATCTGGAACTATTAGTATATCCCGCCCTGGGCATGACTACAAAATCATCACCTTTAACAAGCTTTGCTATCTCCCAGACAGATTTCGCATAATCGACCGGATACTGATTCCTATACTCTCTATTGGTTATACCTGCGTAATTCTTATATTCGCGAGAGTTCGGAGTCATCTCTTCGGCACGGTCGAGTTTGAATCCATCGACCCCTTCAAGCAACACTTTGAGAATACCGGTCTCCTGCCACCATTGTCTGGCTTTGGGGTTGCTGAAATCCAAAAGAGGCCTGTGATCCGCATGAGCAATTTGATCCTTAAGGTGGTAATGATGGCTTACAGTATAATGAGCCATATCGCCATTAGTCCATGGAGCTATCCACAACAAAAATTTCATATCACTATCATGAATCCACTTTATCATTTCGACAGCATTGGGAAAACGCCCATCGTCCCATTCGAAATCATCATAGCCAATCGGACCAGTAGCCCAGGGCCGGTCAACCCAGTAAAGCCCGCATGGAATATCAAAAGCTTTCATCATCAATATATCTTCGACCACTTCACTGTTAAAAGGAGCATTTACTTTTGTTCCGTCATAATAAGTGGCGTTATGACTATGATTATCACGCCATCTCCAGGGCCTGAACGTCCATTTAGGCGGCAATATTGTAGGTCCAACCCGAAGCGAATGACGCTTAACCAGTTCTGCGGGGTTCGGTGCAGTATCAATTATCATACTCAGCTGAGGACCCTCAAAGAATATCTGCACAAGTTTTTCATTGCTTTTGCAGAAATCATAAGTTCCAGGCCAGGTCCCCTCTACAAAAGCGCTGTAATTACGAGAAGAAATAAAGAACGGACAATAAAGCGAAACGGTTGGCTGAATATACATATGAACCGTTTGGCCGCGTAGATCCATTGCTTCTTTTATGCCTTTTTGCCAGGAATTTGCCTGATTTCCGTCAACAGTCCTCTCAAAAAGACCGGTATAATATTCATCTGATTCTGCTTCAATTGCAAAACCCCATCCAAGAACATCCATTTGCGGCGATGCCGTCAAAGAGACATTAAAACTATCCTTATCTTTGCTTATAATAAATGTTAACTTATTGTTATTTGGATATTCCCAAATGCCGACCCAGCTATCCGGGCCGGTTAATATCTGGTCTGGAAATCTATTTAAATAAGATTTTCCTTCAGAAGTAGTGTAATATACGTTTTTTGAGATATCAGCAAATGTAATTGGGTTCTTAAGGTTTGAACTTATTAAATTAAGGTTTGCTGAATTTTCACTGACATTTTCAACAGCTACAAATTTATTAGGGTTTCCGCTTTGATTCAAGCCGCTGACTGTTGAATTAAAGGCAAGTACCCCCACTAAAATCAAAAAAAGTCCCTGTTTTGATAACTTATTTAACATAGGCCGATCCATCCTTTCTTTTAATATGACTTATTTTAATAATTTTTATTGAAAAAGTATTTTTTTGTAATAAAATTGGTTGACCATATACTAATCCTCCAATTTATTAAGGTCAAGCTTTTTATGGCAGTAGAACAAATTAATTTTATAGATCATTTAAAAGAAGTAGTTATCGAAAAACCTTCTGACAAGATCATTAAGCAAATCCATGAACTTATTTCTCAAGAAGTTTTAAAGCCTGGTGAAAAGCTGCCTTCTGAAAGAATTCTAGCCGAATCTTTTGGCGTAGGCCGAAGCCATGTTAGAGAAGCACTGAAAAAACTGGAATTTTACGGGGTACTCGAAACCCTGCCTCAATCAGGCACCTTTGTAGCAGGATTAGGGGTAAAAGCCATTGAAGGACTTTTAAAGAATATACTTAAACTGAACAGTTATGATTTCAAATCAATCGTGGAGACACGTGCAATCCTTGAAATTGAGGCTATCAAACTAACATGCGAAAGAGCTACAGATAAGGAAATAGAAGAAATTGAAGCGGTTCATATTGAATTCCATAAAAAAGTACTTTCAAATGAAGCCGGTCTTGATGAGGATCTGATTTTTCACCTGAAGATTGCTGAATGCTGCAAAAATTCTGTTCTTTACTCTTTGATTTCACTGCTCACACCTGACATGTTAAAACTTTCACATCAAAAAAAATCTTGTGAACATAATCGCTACAAAAAAGCTTTCAAAGAACACCAATTAATCGTTGAGGCTCTAAAACTCAGAAATTCCAAATTGTGTGTCGAATATGTAAAAAACCATATGGAGAATACACTTTCATGCCTGCAAGGTTGAATTCGTTTTTTGATATGCATTAACGTTGATTACTGCGGACTTAGGCTTATAATCATAGTGAGTTTGTACAAATTAATAGGAGATAAACAATGCACTCAGGTCTGGTAAATTTTGTTAGAAAAAATTTCCTTCTTCAATTATCGTTTCTCATTTTCCTTGTGACTGGAACGAACGCAGGTAATATTGAACGTGTAACAGGTCTTGAACATCGCCAAAATCAGTTCATAATAAAAACTCCTCAGGCCGATATCAAAATCTGTGTTTTAGACAACGATGTTTTCAGGCTTTGGATTTCGCCTGACGGGAAATTCGACTATTACAATGATTACAACAGTTATATCATAAAACCTGGAATTGACAGCTTTGACGGACCCGACGATCTCAGTTATGAAAACAAAGATAACTCCATAACGATAAAAACAAATAAATTTGTGATAAAATTTGACAAAAATCCGTTCAGATTTTATCTGTACAAATCTAATGAACTGCTGCTGACATGTAACCCTCCAAACAGCAATTTTCAACCTGAATATTTAACACATCTCCTCAGAGACGCTAACGGAAAAACAGAGCATTTTTTTGGTATTCAGGTAGATAAAGCCGAAACACTTGATCTCAGAGATTTACATCTCAACACCTGGGATAAAAACGGGAACGGTTGGGTCTCGCCATTTTTCATGAGTACCGCCGGATATGGAATTTTTCTTCATAATGAACACGGCTGGTCAAACAGATTCGATTTCAAAGAGATAATTGAAATTGAGAATTTTGAAAAAAAAGGCAGAGTGGATTTATTCTTTTTTGTTGATGACGATTTTAAAAATATGATTAATAAATACACCCAGCTTACCGGCCGATGCCCTATGCCGCCCATTAAGCACCTTGGTTTCCATTACCTGGTCCAGGGGACGCCGATCTCTGACTATGAAGCTTTTCCACAGTGGCGTCAAAGAGGCTATCCGATTGACGGATGTATAACTTTTACCGACAGAGCAGTTATTACTAAAGAAGATCAGGAGAAAGTTGCCAAGACTGCTAAACAAATTCATGAAATGAATGGCAGATTTGGCTTTTATTACGATTTAAAACCGGCTCCTGGAACATTCAAAGACGTCAATCCTGAAGACAGAAACTATCCCCATGATGATTGGGATTATTATAGAAAAATATTAAACAGCAGGCTAATTGAAAATGGAGTCGATTGGTTCTGGATCGATGAAACTGACGATTACGGAAGAACAGATACTTGCGATGAACGCTTTCCGTTTCATCTTTACAATGTTATGTCACAGGAATTGCTGAATTTTACACAAAAAAGGCCTTTTTTGTGTGGCAGAGGAGGGTTTGCTGGTTGTCAGCGTTTCGGTTATCCATGGATGGGAGACCTCGATTATAATCGAAGTACAATTTTGGCAAATTTGAACAATGGTTTGATAGGCGTAGGTTTTTCAACACACGATATGGCCGGTGCCGGGCTCACAGATAAAGATGAACAGCATTACCTTAACGGGGTAAAGGCCAATTTACTAAATCCGATAACTCAATGCAATGCATGGGTACCAGGCCAGAAACCATCCCACAGACCTTGGGAATGGTCAGAAACAGCTGAAAAGATTTTTTTGAAATATCTTAATTTGCATTACGAGCTGATACCTTATTTTTACAGCACATGCAGACAAACACATCTAACGGGCATTCCCGCATGGAGAAGTCTCATTCTCGAAAATCCACAGGACAATGACTTTCACTCCAGCGATCAGATCATGATCGGGGACTACTTGATGATGGCTCCTCTCTATGAGAACAGCAGCAGAAATATAATTTTACCCCCCGGTAAATGGTACCATTATTTTACAGGTAAACAATACACCGGCAAAACTTTACTCGAAAATTTCTCTTCTGAAATTGATCAATACCCAATTTTCGTCAAAGCAGGTGCAATTATTCCTACAATGGAACCTATGCAGTATTTGTTCGAAAAACCTGTTGAAAAGATGACAATAGATATTTACCCGCATAATAGCTCAACTTTTGAAATATACTGGGATGACGGAAAAACGATGGATTATATCAAGGGCGACTATCACTTGACAAAAATTACATGCGATGAGTCTGATAACAAGATAAGCATCAATTTTTCATATTCAGGCCCATACAAATTCCCTGTTAAAACTTTTCTTTTAAAAATTGCCTGTCAGAAACCTGAGAAAGTTTTGCTGGCAGACAAAGATTTAAATCAATTTCAGACGATGGATAGTTTAGTAAAAGCTGATTCGGGTTGGTGTTTTGTAAATGATGAACTGACCGATAAAAAAAGGTTATTTGTGAAATTTGCCAAAGACAAAAAGGGTCAGAACATACTTATTAATACAAAATAATCATTTATATGGTACGAAAGGATTGAACATGAAAAGATATAATCTCGCTTCTTTATTCCTGATATTTATGGCATGTTGTTGTTTGTATGGCCAGAATAATCTGGTAAATTATGCTTTAAATAAAAGTTATACAAGCACTGATTTTCATGCAGGTAATTCACACGGCAATTGTGCGGACGCAAATGATGTAATACAACTTACCGATGGTTTTACATCAATTGATCAGGAAGGCGATCCGTATTTCTGGTTTCGTAAAACTTCCGTTGGATGGATAGCTAAACCCTGGATCGTTATCGAAATAGATCTTGAGAAGGTTTGCCCGGTAGAAAAGGTAAATTATACAACATCAACAGGTATTCACGGGTTCTTTTGGCCAAAAAACATCTATGTACTTACCAGCACCGACAAGAAAAAATATCATTTGGCGACAGACATGATAAAGGATAACCTTGCCAAACTTCCGGATTATGCTTCTAAAGGTATAGAAACACCAATCCTGCATAAAATTGAATCAAAGGAACTTAAAACAAAAGCAAGATATATCAAACTGGTCATAAACCAACTCAGCTATATTCATGTTTCTGATGAGATCGAAGTATTAGGAAATCCAGAACAGATGCCCGAAAATCAACAGGGAATTGCGCTATCAGGAACCGGCAAAGAACTTTATACAAAGCTGAAATATTCATCTCGTATTTTTTCAGAAATGGAGATGTTTGATACCAGAAGCAAAGAACTTGGTTTGGACATAAGTAACTCTCTTGCTGAAATTGAAAGGGATCTGAAGAAATTTACAACTCAGTCACTCGATTACAAAAACTTTTCTACAGTGGTCCCACATACTGATATCGATTACAAAATGCTCAGTATCAATTCCAAGCTGCTTGCTAAAGAAAAAGTGCATGGTATTAAGTTATGGACAACTAATAAATGGGATCCCGTTAATGTTTATAGTCTCCCTGAAAATACACCCCTCACTTCCAAAATTTATTTGGCGAACAAAGAACGCAGGGGAAAAGTTTTCAATATAACTAATAGCCACAGCAAACCTGAAAAAATAAATATAAAATTCAAAACAG
>CAZITB010000010.1:0-23098 GCA_964542055.1 uncultured Candidatus Kuenenia sp. | reverse complement strand
AGACAAAGGACTGCTTGATAAGTGCGATATAAATTTGCGCAAAGTATTATGCAATGACAATCAGATGAATTTGCTTGTTTTCAATATACTTGACGAGCCTTCTGAAGAAATTGAGAAAAATTCTTTTACTATTCCTGCGGGTATGACCCAACAGTTTTGGATTGATTTTCAGCCGAAAAATCTTCCGCCCGGCAAATTCGACGTGATAGTCGAAGTATCCCACGGTTTTTTTAAAAAAACATCATTACAGTATGAAATTAACATAGCTGATTTTTCATTTCCAGAAAACCTAACGTTGGGATTGGGCATGTGGGATTACATTACAACAAGGACTGCTGAAAGATACGATTTTTCTGAGCAACAGAAAACAGATATTCTAAATATTATTAAAGAATATCAGTATAATTGTCCCTGGGTTTCAGGATCTATTCTTCCGGCTCTGGATGACACATATTTTGACAGTGATGACAACCTTATTAAAAATCCTGATTTTTCAGAGATTGACGAATGGATGAGTACTTTTCCATTTGCTAAGGATTATTACATTACTCATTTGAAAAGCCAAATTGGAAGTGTAAATACCAGCCAGCATTTAGCTAGATATGAAAAAAGAATGGCTGCGTTTAGCAAAACCTTAAATAATCATCTTTTATCTGAAAATATCAAGCAAAATCTTTATCTCTTACCTAGAGATGAGCCCGGTTCTCAGACTCAGCAAGAAGAGTTTATAAAAATCGCACAGTCTGTTAAAAGCGGCCTTAATTCTGATGACTCAAAGATAAAGATATTTGTAGATACGATCCATGGTTACCCCGAAACCGATGCACATGTATATAACGGAGATACCATCTATACTGTTTCAGATAATATCTGTGCGCATCACCAGATATTTTTAAACTTCTTAAACAGATCTAACTCAGAAGTGTTTTATGCTGAAAAAATGAATCAAGGTAAAGAGTTCAGTTTCTATAGCACACTCACTCCATCTAAAAGCTTTGACCCTTATACGTACTATCTCCTTCAGCAATGGATATCATTCTATTACGGGGCGACATACAGCGGATATTGGCAATTCTATGACATGCCCGCAGAATCCACTTTCAATGATTACGCAATTGACAAGTTAATTTACTCTCCTTTTTACTGCAACGACAAAAACGTATATATCACCAAACAATGGAAAGCTATCCACGAAGGCCGACAGGATTACGAGTATTTGACAATGCTCCAAAAGAAAATTCATAATACCCATGCTCCTGATCTAAAAAATTCTTTATCTGAAACTTTAAACCAGGCACTGGACAATGTTTCGAAGCCCTTCATAGATTATTACAGCAAAGAGGTATCAATGTGGGATGCTAACCCGGAAATATATAAAACCAAATACCATTGGAACGTCAAGAAAGATCGCACTGCCAGCACTGAATACAAAAACAAAATATGGCAGGTTTTGAACCAAAATCGTGTAAAAGAAACAGATACAGCAAAAATTTACAACGTTTCAGATTTTGGTGCAATCGCAAATGACCAACTGTATGACAGTGAGGCAATTAACAAAGCCATTTTGACATGCAGCCAAAACGGCGGAGGAACAGTTATTATCGGAGACGGTAAGTTTTTATGCAAACCAATCGAATTGAAAAACAATGTTGAACTTAAATTAAACGACGAAACCATTCTCTTTTTTAGCGATGATTTCAAGGACTATCCTATCCGCCCTGTTAGACATGAAGGCATTGAGATCATGGGTTATTCAGCTTTGATATGGGCAAGTGACGCGACCAATATCTCTATTACCGGCAAAGGAACAATAGATGGCAACGGCAAAAAGTGGTGGCGTCAATATCGTGAATACAAAAGCAGATACAAAAAAGATCAAAAGCTCGAAGTCATTGATGAGCTTCATCAGAAAATCATAAACCTGAATACGAATCGGCCTAAAAGGTCTGTTGGCTGGTTCTTTCCCAGACCAATGACAATCGACTTTAGAAATTGCATAAACATTACATTAAAAGATTTCACGATAAAGGATTCGCCATTCTGGATGATCCATCCGACTTACTGTGAAAATGTTCTAATCTCGGGAATAAAAACAAATTCATCCGGTCCCAACACAGACGGAATTGACCCGGATTCTAGCAGGAACGTTATTATTGAAAATTGCTTTTTCAGAAATGGCGACGACTGTATAGCAATAAAAAGCGGCTACAACGAAGACGGTTTGAGGGTAAACAAGCCCACCGAAAACGTCTTAATACGTGACTGTGTGATGGATTTCAGTGATGCAAGTTCGGTGGCAATTGGTTCTGAGACAAGTGGCGGCATAAGAAATGTTATGATTGAAAACTGTATTTTAAAAAATGCCGACAGAGCCATTCGCATCAAGACATCCAGAGGCAGGGGTGGAATTATTGAATCGATCAGAGCTAATAATATTGAAATTTCTGATATGAAAAAAAAGGTTATAGAAATAAGCGGAATGTATAACTCAAGTCAACCTGAACAAGTGAACATCGGCACCCCTACTTTAAGAGACATCAGATTTAGTAATATAAAATGTCAAAGCCCGAAAGCTGACAGATTTTGTGAAATCATGGGGCTTGTAGAAAAACCTTTTGAAGATATTGTTTTTGAAAATATTGTAGCATCATCTAAAGATGGTGTTTTATGCGTTGATGCAAATAACATTTCATTTATCAATACCAGGTTAGATATAAAATCTGAAAAACCTTACAGGCTTATCAGGACAGAAAATTTTCAGTGGAATAAAATTTTATCAGTTGAGGTAATGCAGTGAAAAAAACCATCTTAATTCTTTTAAGCATAATTTTTTTTTCTTCTGTGGCATCATCTAAAAACATAGCTGTCCTTGAAAGTCCTGACTCTGATATTTCAACTAAATTTGACCTTATCGAAAATAAACTGTATTATGAGATGAAATTTAATGATAAAGTTGTTGTAGAAACATCTCCTGTAGGCCTGATTGTTGATGGGATTGATGCTTGCAGGGACTTGGAAATTACAAATATTAAATTTTCAGAACTTTCCACCCGGTATCCGATTAAATCGGTCCATTCCATAGCAAAAAATCACTACAAAACTATCAAAATAAGCTTCATCAGCAACTCGATCAATTCGAAAGGGTTTTTCGAAGCCAAAGCCTTTAATGACGGATTAGCATTTCGTCTTTTTTTCAATAACTCTGTCAAAAGAGAAATAACTGCCGGTGGTGGAACACTTTTCAAAATTGATCCCAAAAATGAAATCTGGTTCAAACAATACACTGGTAACTATGAGGCTTGTTATACCAAAGCCGTTCTGAACAATATCGCACATGAAACTTATATGGCTCCGCCGATTACGATTGAACTGACTGATCAAAAGGGGTTCCTTGCTATTACAGAGGCTGCCCTCGACAACTTTACCGGCATGTGCATCAAAGCTCATAGAACTGATAACAGAATGTTACTCAAAGAATACTTCAAATCTGGCGGCAATTTCAGACTGAGCACAGATATATTAACTCCATGGCGGGTAATTATCGCCGGAAAGGATTTAAATACACTTGTAAATAGTGATATACTCTATAACTGTTGCCCTGAACCGACAGAGGAGTTAGCCAAAGCCAACTGGATAAAACCGGGCAGGTCTGTGTGGAGCTGGTTGGGCGGTGGTGGCGTAACGTTTGAAAACATGAAGGAATATGCAAAACTCGCTGGAGATTTGAATTTTGAATACAACTTGGTTGACGAAGGTTGGGGGCACTGGAATAAAGAGAATCTTACTAAATGGGATTTAATTTCTGAGCTCGTGCAATATTCAAACAAGTTCGGAGTTAAAACATGGGTATGGAAAGCTTGCAAAGACCGCAAAGGAATCAAAGGTATTTACGACAGGGAAGAGAGAATAGATTTTTTTAAAAAATGCAAAGAAGCGGGTGTCGTTGGAGTAAAAATCGATTTCATGGACAGCGAATCAAAAAAGATGGTTCATTTTTACAACCAGACCCTTATTGATGCAGCCGAATATGGTCTTATGATAAACTTCCATGGCGCAAATAAACCAACAGGACTTTCGAGAACTTGGCCAAATGAGGTCACCAGGGAAGGAGTCTATGGTTTTGAAAAAGACCTGAGATCATGGTCCAGACATAATACTATCATACCATTTACAAGATTTTTAGCTGGGCACGCTGATTACACACCTTTCAGTTTAGGTCAAAGAAAAGGCAATACAACCTGGTGTCACCAAATTGCTACTCTCATTGTATTCACCAGCCCTCTTACTGTTTATGCTGAACACCCGCAAAATATCATAGAAAATCCAGCGTGTGAATTTATTAAAAAGATACCTACTGTTTGGGATGAAACAATAGTTTTACCTGAAAGTAAAATTGGTACATTAGCAGCTTTTGCAAGACGCAGTAAAGATTGCTGGTATATAGGAGTTTTAAATGGAGAACAAAAAAAGAAAGTACAGATTAATCTGAACTTTCTTGAAACAACGAAATACTCTATGTTATCATTCAACGATGTCGAATTAGCTGGAAACACTTTTAAAAAACAGACAAAAAAAGTTATTAAAAATGAAATACTGAATATCGAAATGAACAAGGGCGGCGGTTTTGCAGCTATTTTGTCCCCCTTACCAGAAAAATAAAATAATTTAGAAAACTTGTGGAAAAACAGGAGAAATTACATGCTGAAAGGTAAAGCCAACCAAACTTCTAAATTAGCCATCTTATTACTTTTGAAGTGTTTTATTTTATAATGCGCCCCGACAGAAGAAAACACAAAGGTTCTTCAAACATCGTCAGATTATTTTGATATTAAATCGAGCAGTCCGAATGGGGACTGGGTATTCTGTTTTGACCAAGAAAACAAATTGTCACCTTTTGTAAATAACTTCAACCAAAGATATCTTTACTCTTGGTTTAAGCAATAAATACAGGCTTTATGTGTCTTTCAAAGATATTTTCTGTAACATGCTCTGCGATTACATCTTCATATTTTTCCAATGCTGCGATGTATAGATCTCCGAGTTCTGCGGCAACTTTATAGCCAACATGAAGCAGCTGTCTCACATTCAAATTATAATCTTCACAAGCCTGGTCATGGGTAACTACTTTTTTAAACTTATCACCGGTCCAATCATTTACCTCTTCGACTGAAGGTAATTCGGATTTGTCTATGTCGATAACCGTAGCATAAGGCCCACAAAGTTCATCGAATCGGTCAAATGCAGATGCGTAAATTCTTTTAGCGATGTCCAGCCCCTCACCACCGGCAGCTGCAAGGCCGATTATCTCTTCCAACCATGTTGTCCCGGCTGTTTTAAGATGAAGACCTGTATCGAATTTCTTGATAGCTCTGTTAATTGGACCGTAAATTGAAAATTTATCACTTCCCGAATGAACGCTCAGTTTAAGATTTTCATTAAGACCAAACTCTTTGATTGCATATTTTATAACTGCAAGGTCCTCATTAAACTCTTTGTCAAACTGATCAACATCGCCTACGTAATCAACACCTTTGTTAAATCTGCCTGTAAATTTTGGAGCTATAGTTTGGGCAGGAATTCCTTCATCTGCTATCGCAGCCAAAATAAAGAACATCTCAACTGGTGTCTGTGCAAGGTCGGTTTCATCCATTGAAACCTCAGTTATAAAATTACCTTTACCTTTTTTACTTTCAATATGGCGATAAAGTTTACCAGCTTCCTGAATAGCAAGAATAACTTTTGATGCTGTTTCTTTGATCATTTTTTCGGTAATCTCAATCTCCTGGTCGATACCATCAATTCTAAGGGCACCAATATATTTTCTGCACTTTTCGACAAATTTTTCAATATCTTCATTTGAAGCTTCTTTGCCGATGTAATCTGCAACATCAAGTGTGAAAAAATTTGACGCTTCAATAAATAGATCGACATTACTCAGATTTATGTGGTCAGCATCAACATAATAACTATTCTGCCAGTTAAGATCTTTAACCGCTGCATCAGCTTCTAGTCGCACAGATACCGGCTGGGTATGAATTATGCTGTGCTCGCGATGAGATTTGTTCCACACTGGCACTATATCAACACCAAGCTTCTTTGCCTCTATCATCGCGTTAAGCTGTGCTTTACCCTGATGTGCAAATCTATCACCGACACCAAATGAATATTTTTCTAAAATCATCAAAAGTTCCTTTAATTTAATTAAAATTCTACTAAACCTGCTCCTTCAGTAGTAATACTAGGGAAAATAGCAGGTTTAAGACTACTGGGTTTATAATATTTTTTCACAAGTTCTTTTTGTACATCTGCAACAGCCCTTTTTTCTGCAAGTATCATAATACAACCGCCAAGGCCCGCTCCGGCAATTTGAGCACCAACAACACCTTTAACGCCACAGACAATATCAATCATCTGATCAATTTGCGGTGTACTGCAAGCATAACAGCCAGGCTGCATATAAAGTTGAGAATTCAATACTTTCTCAGGGTCCTCGCTTTTCAAATTCAAGATCAAATTATTTAGATATTCATCAGAACAATCATTGTCCAATGCGATATAATCGCCGCTTTTGACAGATTTGCTTACCCTGTCTCCATTATGACTTATCTGCATTAAATGGCCAAACTCACTCATCCGACCACACTGAATATATTCAATGCACTTTTTACTTCTGGCGATTTCTGTTATTCCAAAAAGCACCACACCTCTTAGATTGTATTTACCCAAATCCTTATGCGAAGCAAAATTTTTGTCGATCAGATTCTTATGTTCAGACGAAAGCATTTTTCGTATTTCCTGACGTGTTGTATTTTGCGGAAGTTTCATAAGCATTTTATAAATATCACTTACTGAACATCCCAGATTTTCTGGATCAATGTCTCTTATATATTCAACCGAAGTGCTTAGCTGGGGACATCGCTGCTTTAAAAGAGCTAAACCAAGATTATAGCTGGCTATTCTGGAATTGAACTGATCTTTGGCATTGCCGCTTTTTGGTGCTTTAATGTGACTATTAGCTATTATAACCTGATAGTCAGATGGTGCATCAACGATGTTTTCAACTCTGAAAGGCAAATAGCCGACCTGTGCAATTTTACCTCTCTGGCCCAGATATATTGCAGCATGGTCACCAGCTCCGCCTCTTGAACCAACGAACCATTCGCCTGTTCCACAAAGGTCAATAAACTGCTGACTGGTAAGTTCAAAGTTATTCAGAGCAATGGCCGCCTGCAATGTCGCAACAACAATTGTTGAACTGCTGCTAAGACCGGCGGCTATCGGAACATCGCCGGCAACTGCCATATTGAGACCTTTGACCTTGACATCCTGATATTGATGCTGAAGTCTGAGGATAGCTGCTTTTATATAATTACCCCAATGTCCAGCAGTCGTTCGAAGCATATTTCGTACCCAGTCACTGTCGATAAAATTAACCCAATCTGTCCAGCCAAATTGACCTATCAATTCCGAAATATTAAATTGTACCTTTTGAAACTGCCTGGGCGAAGTATTGACAGCGATAACATTATCATCATCACGAAGACCAACTACCGCAATAGTTTCTTTATCTATCGCCAAAAAGTTATTAAAACCTCCTCTGTGGTCAACATGTCTGCCCATCAGATTTATTCGCCCGGGTGCCCTGATTACACAAACCTTTTGGTCAAAGCCGAAATTCTTACCATAACAGTTCAAAACTTTTGTAATATCCAAACGCTTTTGTTGATGAAGTTGTGGATTTCGGCCATAAATACTCTCAAACCATTTAACTGAACCTTTGTTGCTATTATTGATTTTTTTCAGCCATCGTTCAACTGTACAATACTGCCTGGGGGACAGTTTGGGCTTTGCAAATATACTTGACTGTGTTTTATGTAACCTTTTTTTATTGTTCAGGTAATCCTGAATAGCAAGCAATTCATCAGGGGAATTAAAGCCTTGTATCCATTGAGGTTTTTTTATAGGAATTGTGCGTATCCTGAATTGAGGCTGACCCTGCTCATCTTTAACAGAGTTAAGTTGTTTGACAATATCAGTTAGATAAAATTCTCCCTGTGCATTATTGTTATCTATCATAGCAACGCCTTTATAAAAAGCGTTCGCCTTAAAAAGATATAAACTGGGATTGACCTGTTTACATATCCTTTCAATATCAGAAGCTGTATAAATTTGATCTCCAACGCTAAGATTATATTCTTGCCTATTTAGAATTTTCTTAAGCTCTTTCAACTGCACATTTTTTTTAGATGAAAGCTTAAGAAGTTCTCCTACAGCGGAGGATTGTTTGCGCTTATTTGATAGATGATTGTCTATTATATTAATTATCTGGGAACCCGTAAGCTTACCGGATTTAGCCAACTTGGATTTTATTGCATCAGCTATTGCCTGCCTGGCAAGGTCAGGCTTTTCAATTATATCAAGTGCCTGTCCATTCTGGTCTAAAAATATTCTTCCGCCTGAACCTTCTGTAGCTTTGGTTTTGGGTACACTTAAAAGTGCCATATCAGCCTGTTGTTTTATAAATCCATCGACCAGCGATCCAATGGCTTCGGCCTCAATAAATTTATCGCCCATCGTCACAAGAATATTGCCCTGGTACTGAATATTTTCAAGTGCCTTTGCCGCTATTGCAGCGGCATGACCGGTACCAAGCTGTGGGCATTGATAAGCATACACCACTCCATCGTGCTCAGTTGCTACAGTATCAAGTACATCCTGTGCATTTGAACCAACAACAAGAAGAAACTTTTCGAAACCGATAGACTTAAACGTCGATATAGTCCTGTTTATCGCAGGTACTGAATCTATCTCAAAACAGACCTTAGCCATGTCAGGATTGCCCATCCTCGTTCCCTTACCGGCAGCGAGGATTACAACAATGGAATTTTTAACTAGAGCTTTTTTTTCCGGCACTTCATATTCCTAAACAGCTTGAGCTATTGATTCTCGAATAATGGAACAACCTTCCAGCAAGGCCTCTTCAGTTATACACAGTGGCGGAGCAATCTTCACACAGCCGCCGCCGACTCCAACCGGTGCGAACATCATCAAACCTTTTCTAAAGCAATTATTTATGACATTCCAGGCAAGATCATAATTGGGATCCTTAGTACCCGGCTTTATCATCAAAAGCCCGCCAACCAATCCAACAGCCGGTGCAAAGCCGATAACTTCACTAAAGTCCTTTTGGATATTCTGCAACTGGTCTTGTAAAATAATACCAAGTTTTGCAGAATTTTCAACAAGCTTTTCTTCTTCCAGTATCTTCAGGTTAGCCAATGCCGCTGAGCAGCAAACCGGATTCGCAGAATGAGTGCTTGTCATTTCATTAGGACCATATATGTCCATTATATCCGCCCTGCCGACCACGCCACTTATTGGAAGAGAACTGCTAAAGCCCTTACCCATACAGAACAAGTCAGGCGTAACACCATAAACTTCAAATCCCCACATTGTTCCGCATCGACCAAATCCTGCCTGAACCTCATCAAAGCAAAGAAGGGCTTTGTGTTTATCACACCACTTGCGAAGTGCCTGGGCATATTCTTTCGGCATAAAATTAGGACCTGCTCCCTGGTATGTTTCACTTATTACACCAGCAACATTTTCAGGATTTACGCCCAAATCGGCTAAAGATTTTTCAAACTGCTCGAAACTTGTGTTTTCATTTACAAAACCGTCAGGAAACGGAACCTGAACAAGTTCCGGATCAAGATTTTTTATCCATGCCTTACCCCCAGCACTGCCACCCATCATCTGGGAACCCATTGTTCGACCATGAAAAGCGTCGAGGAATGAAACGATAACGTTTTTGTTGTCGTTTATGTTTCTTCCATAAGTTCGCATAAGTTTTTGAGCGCATTCGGTACTTTCAGAACCTGTGCTGAGCAAGAAGACCTTATCCAGACCTTTTGGTGCCAGAGATACTAATTTTTCAACCAAATCAATTCTAGGTTGATTCGGAAAACAATAAGTTGTAAGCAGGGGCTTGTTTAGCTGATCATTTATCGCATTAATGATTTCTTTGCGTCCATGGCCTGAATTTGTGATAAGGACACCCGATGAAAAATCAAGCCATTTGTTGCCATAAGCATCATAAACATTAACACCCTCTGCCCGATCCCATACCACCGGCGGTTGGCCTCTCATGCTTTTCGCTTCATATTTTCTAAGCTGTGTTATCTTATCTATGGTTTCCTGGTTGGGGATCTGACCGGATAATTTTCTGTATTTTGTCTCTACTGGATCAACTTCAAAAACTTCTAATGGAAATTCTTTTGCCATTTTTATACCTCTTTCATATTATTCATTAATATTTTCTTAATTCAACTCTTGCTTTATCGCCGTAGAATATTTCAACTTCCCTGCCGTCATTTAAAATCGAAAGTCTGCCTGCTTCCATAACAAGTTCGTTATATGCACTGTTTTGGGGAGTTGCCATAACTGCTTCTTCATCAAACTGCTTTATCAACTGCTGACGCTGTGCCAGGTCTTTGTCCGCTGCCTTGCAGATATTTTTAACTATTAACTCTATCGATCGATAACCATAACCTACAGGCGTGAGCCCTTCTCCGCCTAAATTGACATATTTAAAATAGTCCGGACTTGGCTCAGCATATAATGTATCGCCCGGCTCGGTGCCTTTTTCAACATAGCAGTGTTCAATTCCTCTGTATTGGTCATTGTGAACGAGCATTCCACTTTTATCTTTTCCCTTACAGTACATCCTAATGCCCTGAAAATTTCCACCTGGACCGTCATCTGGATAACCCATTACATCGGTAACGTGCAAACAGCCGCCATTGTCCCAGATAACCCTGCCATCTGTCCAGAGGTAACCTTCATTGCCATTTGGGTATTTGTCCTTAACTCCATAAACAGAAACATATTTCGGAAGCAAACCCGTTATAAAATGAAGCTGATCAACATAGTGACAGCCGACATACGCAAACATATCTGAATTTTCACAGGTACACCAGTTTTGAAAGTTAGAATTTCGGTAATAATATGGTTCATTCATCTCAGCATGACCAACTTTAAACTCTCCAAACTTGCCCTGTCTGTAAAGCTCTCTTGCAATAAGTGCCCTGTCGTCAAGTCGCTTGTGATATTCAACACCCACAACCAGACCTTTTTCGTGAGCCTCTTTTTCAATTTCGATTGACTGATTATATTTCAGTACCAAAGGCTTTACACACATAATATGCTGGTCGTTAGCAAGAGCCTCTTTTATTACCATATAATGAAGCTGGTCGGGCATTGCAACAACAACAATGCTATGTTTGGGCAGCCGTTTTATCAATTCCTTGAACATTTCAGGGTGCTTTTGGTTCGGGTCTGTATCCAGCGAAGGATATGCCGTAAAATTATGGCCTGGAAATGCTTTTTTAAGGCTTTGATCTTCAGCCAAAACCCTTAAAGGGGCCGAATCAAGGGCGCAAACACTTATCTCGCCGATCAATTCCTGTCTTTGCAAATGATAAAGTGAAGGCAGTATTTGAACCTGTGTTATCATACCGCCTCCAACAACTAATACTTGTGGTTTTGTCATTTTTCTAAATTCCTTTAACTTCAAATTTCTTATTGCTTTCGTTCCATTTCAATTGTGTTCTGGAGTTTATTTTTGTTTTATCGGCTCCGATCAGATCAAGAGGATTGTCAAATCCAACTTTCATCAGCTCATCAACTGATAATATATCTAAATTTGCCAAATAATTCATACACTCCAACATATTTGATGATGAACCAACCATGCACTTTTTTTCCGGGTTGTGCAGCAAGCCGTTTTCCTCAAGCACCGCATCATTACCAAGTACGTTATACTTGCCTGGCTTCAAACCTGCTACCGGTGAGGCATCGCTGGTTACAATTACATCTTCAATATCTTTCGAATTAAAAACAGCATTTACCAGCTGGTCTGGAATATGATGACCGTCTGTTATCAACATTACTTTTAATTTCTTTAAAGCCAACGCCGATATAATTTGATTTTCATGTCTTGGAACCTGATTAGGCATCCCATTGCCAAGGTGTGTTATAGATTTAGCTCCTGCAGAATACAGATTTTTCATCACGGCATAATCACCCATTTGGTGACCAAGAGAAACCGTAATTCCAGCTTTGACTAAATACTTTGTTAACTCCTGAGCATTTTCCAGCTCTGCTGCAATGGTTACTAATTTTATATGGCCTTTCGCTAAATCCTGCAGTTTTTCAAAAACTTGAATGTCGGGCTTTTGAGTCCATTTAGGATTATGCGCTCCCACAGCTCCGGGTCTATCAGAAACAAAAGGCCCCTCAATATGAATGCCAGGTATTTGACCATTATATTTACCGCTGTCGATGACTTTAGCTATCAAAGGAAGGTTTTTCTGATAAAGCTTTTGCGAAGAAGTTATAATAGTTGGCAAAAATGCAGCTGTACCGGCTTCCAGCAACTGCTCACATGAAAAACAAAAGCTATCTTCTGTTAGTTCAGAGCTGGAAAAATCTATACCCTTATAACCATTTACCTGTAAATCTACAAAACCCGGTATCTTCATTTTATTCCTAAGGTAAAATTCCTCTTGCGTTAGTAGCTTCTACAACTTGTCCGACTGCGATATCCATAGCTGCCTGTCGCATTGTTACTGAATTGTCCTTGCTGTATTGATATACTTTCTCAAATCTGTTTTGCATGCGGTTTTTTAAACGCATTTCGACCTGCTCAACTGTCATTTGCTCCCTCTGGGTCTCCTGAGTATATTCCAGATAGGAAACAAAAACACCTCCCGCGTTACAAAGAATATCAGGGATAATAAAAATGCCTTTTTCGTTTAAAATATCATCAGCATCCGGGGTCGTGGGAACATTAGCTCCTTCAGCTATTATTTTGGCCTTGACTTTATCTGCATTATTTACAGTTATCTGAGATTGGGCCGCGGCAGGTATTAAAATATCACAATCCAATTCCAATAATTCCTCGTTTGTGATACTGACGGCTTTGGTATAATCTTCTAAAGACTTATTCATATCTGCATATTCAATCAACTCATCTATGTTAAGACCATTTTCATTATAAAAACCGCCATTGATATCTGATACCGCTATAACCTTGGCGCCCATGTCAGATATCCCCTTAGCCGCCACCGATGCAACATTACCAAAGCCCTGTATTGCAACCCGTGCCTTAGAAACTTCAATGCCAAGTGTTTTGCACGCTTCAACTGTTGAAAAAACAACACCCTTGCCGGTGGCTTCTTTCCTGCCTACTATACCACCAAGTATAACCGGCTTACCGGTTACAAAACAGCCGCGAGTTATAGAAGTTCCGTCAGAATATGAAATGCAATCCCGTATATGACCCATATCTTCCTGGTTTGTCCCCATATCTGGTGCAGGGATATAAATCTCGGGACCAATATGCCGTCTGGCACCTCTTGTAAATGAACGGACAATTGTTTCCTTGTCCTCACTTGATAATCCATAAGTATCAAAACATATACCTGACTTGCCGCCACCAAAAGGAACTCCGATCAAGGCTGTCTTCCAGGTCATCTCCATCGCCAAACCGCAAATATCATCCATACTAACACAACTGGTTAGCCTGATACCACCTTTTGATGGACCCAGAGCGTCATTATGACGTACAATAAAAGCCCTGATGTGAACTACCTTATCTCCGGATATTGCAGGATTTATGGTAAATTCGATCTTTTCTTTCGGCTCCAGCAAACGCCGAACTATCGCTTCACTTACACCGAGCCTCTCAGCAGTTTGTTTCAGATTAAATATAGCTGTTTGAAGTAACCCATTAGAACATTTGTTATCCATACCGCTTCACTTTCAAATCATAGTATTAAGATGAGCTTCAATTAATTTCACACATTTCGACTTATTACGCTCTTTTAAGGCTTTAAAGATTTTTTTATGATATCTTAATGCCTCTTTCTCACATGCCTCATATCCGCTGCTGAAGACCTGAGAGTATTTATGATAATCGGAAATTGCTTCAAAAGCAGTTATCAAGGCAGAGTTTCGGCTAGACTTGACAATTTGCTCGTGAAACTTGATATCATAAGATAAATACTCCGGAAGATCATCGATATTTTGTTCCATCAAATTCATATATTCTTCAAAAATGGCCAAATCCGATTTAGTCATCCTTTCACAGCAAAGCTTGATAGCTGCAACCTCTATAGCTTTCCTGGCAAGGATAACATCTTCCATTGTTGTGTTTTTGCAATCTACCGGTAAAATCTGAATGGGAAGTTTTTCGTATGAAAATTTCTGGATATAAGCTCCGCTTTTGGGTTTTGTCTTAGTTACGCCCATCTTTTCAATATCGGCAAGTGCCTTTCGAAGAGTACCCCTGCTTATACTGAACCTTTCACAGAGCTTACGCTCAGCCGGCAATCTTTGACCTTCGGCAAATTCACCTTCCGCGACAAGTGATATTATTTCCCTGACAGCTTTTTTGTGTAATAAATCTTTATCCATAACATTCCAATTCATTTTGGCATATTTAGTGTACCAGAACATTTGATGATGTGTCAACAATAATTTTGTAAATTGGTTTATTTTTTAGACCAAAAAAATAATCCCGTTTTCCCCCCGGAACATAACTTTCCCCTTGTCGTTAAACAAACCTGGTAATATATCCAAATTTATACAAGGCAGGGTAGGTCCATCGCAACCGCCAGAATATTACCTACCCAAAGATTCAATAGTCTTAGAAAACCAAACTATCTTGACAATTCTATACAGGGAAAATACAATAATTATCAAGATTTAGGGTTGAAATGAAGGGAAATACTTGAAAGAGGACTCTTTAAACAGGGCAGGTTTTACGCTTGTTGAGTTATTGGTGGTTATATCGATAATCGCGATGCTTTTGTCGATACTCATGCCCTCGCTTTCAAACGCAAGACAACAGGCTAAATCTCTTGTATGCAGAAATAATCTAAAGCAGTTATGGATAGGTTGGCACTTGTACAGCAACGACAATAATGATAGGCTCTGCGAAAGAGATGACTGGGCTAACAAATGGATTGGTGCATCAGATCCGGAATATAATACTGATCTCGCTTTAAAGACTGGTAGATTATGGCCTTATGTAGAAGAAGCAAAACTTTATAAATGCCAATCTTATAAAGGTTGGCTTAACAGGCAATATTTTGTTTCCTGTGCAATGGGCACTATGGGCAGTTTGGGTTGCAGGGACTCGCTGTATATAAAAATGCCGGACATTGACAACCCAACTGAAAGAATAGTTTATCTTGAAGGGGCAATATACAGGGATTTTGATAAATATGGAACACCTGAAACACTTAGAAATTGCTATATCATTGATAGAAAAAATTATAATATATGGCATGATATGACATCCCGTCCGGCAGTGAGACATAATGAGGGAAATAACTTGGTATTCGCAGATGGGCATGTCGAATATTACAAATATCAAGATAGCAGAACCATTAAATACCTAAAGTGGAAGATGGCTAATATCGACGCCTCAGAAAACAATGAAGATTTGAAAACTCTGAAACACTGGATGAATGCAGAAAAAGCCATAGAAACGAATAAAGACTGTTTAGGAATATAAAATTTCTTGTAAAACCGTTGGTGGTTATATAATAATCGCAATATCAGGATTGAGAGTTAAGCTATGGATTGGAAATATTTAAAATATGACCTTGAGTATAAATGGGAAAACTTTAAGTTTCGCCAGTGGATAAAAAACAATCCCCTTGCAGTGATAATCACAACGGGGGTTTCTGTTTTTATTTTTCTGATAATACTTGTCGTTTTGTTTTGGCCAACTGGAACATCGGCTGAGTTTAAACCGAAACAGGTTTGGTATTATGACCTTAACACCGGTAAATTGTTCGCATCTACCTCTGGGCAGAACCCTCCTGTCGAAGCACCGTCGGGGCCGTTGCCTGACGGGCAGCATGCGGGGGTATTGGCGCATGTTTACAAGGATAGAACCGATATTAATTCTGAACCATTCATAGCGTTTCTGGAAACACTCACGCCTGATGCACAAAAAACAAGACCGACATCATTAGGCCCTGCTAATGAAAGGACTGAACAGGAAGTAAAGATTTGGAATCAGGGCAGATTAGTCAAAAGGGTTGAAGATGACCAGTGGGTCGCTTATGATAGCCGGCAAGGAGAGCAAATCCTTGAGGAAGTTTCCGTTCGGTTTGAGCGGAGACTTGAATATCAATATTTCTATCCAGAAAAATAAATCGAAAATCAAATTACTGCCAGCATTTCAATGCGCATCAAAAAGCAAGCCGCTTGCAAACGAGCCGCTTTAATACGACATCGCGATTTACGATTGTATTATTAACCGTAAATTACTGTTTAATAAGAAATTAACCTGTTTTTGTTAAATTCTAAATCCGTATTTCTAAATCCTAAACAAATTCAAAATTACAATGACGAAAATTCAAAACATCCATCGTACGGAAAAGAGCGTTTTTGTTTTGAAAATTCCGATTTTAGTTATTCGAGATTTTTAGAATTTAGGGTTTAGTGCTTAGTGTTTCACCATGATTTTGTAATAATCGCGCTGTAGTATTAAAATATCTTAAAATATCAAACTTTAACAGTAAACCCTACAGCTGCCGACGGGTCCAGAACACGAAAAGCGAAAGACTCCGCTACGAACAGCTCGACGTTTTGCCTGTCATGGCTGGCGTAACCGATCGAAAAATCTTTGCCAAGCGTAAGCTCAAAGTCGCCGCCGCGCTGGCTTATCAAAATACCGCCATCAACGACCATGCTATGAACGATCTCACCCTGGATTAGGTCTTTAACTATCCTGCTGCTCGGATAACCCTGTTTCGCGTTCTGCAGCAGACCGTAATACTGGTCCGGCCCCAGCACCAGCGAATAAGGGCCTTCCACACCCGCCGATTCCAGCTTCTCGATCGCCTGAGAGACAACCCGGGGATAATCCTCTGCCTTGGCCGGCAGCACTATCGAATCGTGCTCACACGCCTCCAGTATCCCGACCATTTTCCCTTCTTTGAAACCTTTATAAACAACCATATCCTCGAACTGGGCCGCCTTGGCCACAACTTCTTCCAGCTTATCCAGATCAGGATTTTTGCTTCCTCTTGCGATATCATCCAACTCCATCTGGTTAACCGCAAAACCGGTACGGCATTCGATCAGCGGCACCACCTTTCGGGTCCCCCACCCGATACCAGTTTCCCCATGCTCGCCGTGAACATCTATCCTGCCAATGTTAACTGCTCCCAATTCCCAGCCGTGCGGACCATCGACATCAACCACTTTCCGGCTGCTTATATTGCGTTTTATCGCTTGAGCTGCCGTTTCATCTATTTCCTGCCACGCCTGATCACTTATTGGTGCGAACTCACGTTTTAATATACTAGGCATATTTTTCTCCTTTCATTGATCCAATATTAAGACTGCCGCCCGACACATCGCCCCCGCCTTGACCTTCATCTTTTACCTTACCTTCAGCCTCCTGCGCACCCGCTTCCTGAAGGTCCTCAAGCTCTGTTATAGGGGCTTTCGTAAACAAATACGTCTGCATTTCCTCTGCGAATTCCGGATTTTTCCGCCGCACCCATTCCAGCAGCATTGCCGCGTGTTCGATCTCTTCGTTGCGGTTGTGAATAAGAATCTCTCGCAATTCTTCGTCCACTTCCGACGCCGCACGCTCGTTGTACCATTCGAACGCTTCAAGCTCCTCGATGATACTCGCCAGCGCACGCTTAAGGTTCACTACTGATTTGGGCAGCTTCTCCTGCGGTTCATGATAATACTCCAAAGCCATAGCTGTCTGCTCCTTTCGTTCGGTTACCAACATTGAACTCTATGGTTTTACGCCTCCTTGCATTCCCATTAAAAAGGTAGAAAATCATTTTCTAACTACACCACACTTACAATTTTATAGCCTCACCGCAACAGGTCAAGAAAAATAATTTCCATAACAAATTTCGCTATCAAACTAAAAAAAATAAAGCTATTTGACAAAATATTTGCATAAGACTTAAAACCTCCCTAAAATAGGATATATATAAAACTTCTTTTCCTTAGAAATCGTAAGTGCCCTAAGAAAAAAAGGCGTTAATGGGAAATTTCAAAAACAACTCATCTTTTGGGCAGGATAAAACCAAAATAAACGACTCTGAACATTATTGTCGGTTTTTTGATCTCACTTCTGATCTGATGGCTGTTGCCTCAACAAGCGACTGGCGGCTCAAGCAGGTAAATCCCGGCTTCTGCCAAACTTTAGGCTGGAGCGAAAAAGAACTATTTGACATGCCATACATGGGCATTGTACATCCCCAGGACCATTCGCGAACCGAACAAGCTATTGAAAAACTCGTCGCCGGCAAACAAATGAACAAATTTGAAATTCGCATCCAATTAAAAAATGGCACTTATAAGTGGATTTCATGGGATGCGGCGCCATATTTACAGGACCAGCTCATCTATTGTCTCGGACGCGATGTTACCCATCAGCGACAAATGCGGGAAAAACTCATCCATTTAGCCAAAATTCCACAGGAAAGCCCAAATACCTTTCTACAAGTTTCCCACGAGGGAATACTCTTGTGGATGAACGAAGCTGCCGAGAATTTCAGCCGCGACGCATGGAATCTCAAAATCGGAAACATAGTTTGCGATGACCTTCTAAAAGGCTTAAACAAAACCTTGCCCGGCGAAGAACCATTCCAAACCGAACTGACCTGCGGAAAACGGGTATTATGGCTTACATTTAATGTTATTGATGGCTATATCAATGTTTACGGTCATGACATTACAGACCTTAAAGAATCCGAAGAGCATTTAAAACGAAGTGAAACAAAGTTCCGCGCAGTTTTCGAAAAAGCCGCTATCGGAATGGGCCGTGTAAGATTCGATGACGCTCGATGGATAGATGTAAACGATACTTTTTGTAATATGCTCGGCTATGACCGCCAAGAGTTACTGGTTATTCCCTGGCCTGATATCACCCACCCCGAAGATATAGACATTGACCTGAAACCTTTCAGGCAAATGGCCGCCGGACAACTCGAAAAATATACGGTAGAAAAACGCTTCATTCACAAGCAGGGCCACTTCGTCTGGGCAAGGCTTACACTTTCATTGGTACGAGATGAGGACGGGAATCCCGATTACGAAATCGCAGTTATCGAAGATATTTCTCAACGCATGCAGTTGGAAGAGACCCTAAGAAGATATGAACTGCTCGCCAGTCACAGCCGTGACATCATCCTGTTCCTGGACCGTGATGGAAACATTCTCGAAGCAAATCAGGCGGCGGTAGATACTTACGGATACACAAGAGAGCAGCTTCTTGAATTGACCATTTTCGACTTGAGACAAGATGCACCGCCCGACCTCGTAAAACAACAGATGGATAAAGCTGAACAGGGCATGCTTTTTGAAGCGACACATAAACGAAAAGACGGAAGCACCTTCCCCGTCGAGATCAGTTCACAAGGGGCCGTCATCGAAGGCAAGGCTACTCTCATCAGCATTATTCGCGATATTACCCAGCGAAAAAAATCTGAACAGGAACTTCTAGCTAGCCAGGAAAAACTCAATACAGTGATTGATTCCATGCCGGTAGGTGTGATTATTACTGGCGCCGATGGAACTATCACTCGCATCAATCAAGCCGCGTATGAACTGTGGGGCATTCCCCCGGAGACCACCTCGCTGGAACGCTATGGCGAGTGGGTCGGATGGTGGCCAAAGACCGGTCAACGAATAAAGGCCCATGAATGGGGAATGGCTCGGGCACTCACAAAAGGAGAAGTTGTCCGGGGGGAACTGGTACAGAACCAGAAGTTTAATTCGACAGAGCGACGCTATTATCTCAACAATGCTGTACCACTGCGAAACAGCGAGGGGGAAATTATCGGCGGCATTGTAGCTATGCAGGACGTAACCAAACGCATCGAAACCCAATTGGCACTTCGTGACAGTGAACAGCGATTCCGTGGAATCTTCGACAATGTCGGAGTAGGTATTATTGAAGTTGAAAGGGATGATAATATCATTAATGTTAATGACCGAGCATGTCAAATATTGGGAATGTCACGTGAACAACTAAAATCAATGAAAATTCATGATCTTACCTGGCCCGCTGACCGTGAAATAAGTGATAAGCTAAATCGCGAGCTTCATCAAGGCTTGCGATCGGGAACGGATTATGAAAAACGATATGTCAAAAGAGACGGCTCACCGGTATGGGTTCATGTAACCGTTTCGCCTGTTTATGATGAACACGGCAAATGGATAAGGTCCATTGGAACTATGGAAGATATTACCGAACGAAAGCAAGCACAGGAAAATCTCGAAGCCGAGCGGGCACGCCTACAAGCAGTGCTTGATTCTATCCCTGTCGCTGTCTGGTTTACTGACAAAAACGGGCGAATGATCCAGGCCAATAAAGCCGTGGAAAACGTCTGGGGGGGCAAGGCAATCCTTGTCGAAGGAATTGACCAGTACGATCAGTATAAAGGGTGGTTTGCCGATACAGGTAAACCCATCAAAACCCATGATTGGGCGTTGGCACGCGCAATTGAAAAAGGCGAAACCACAACCGGAGAAGTTATTAATATTTTACGTTTTGATGGTAAACATGGTACGCTTCTAAACAGCGCGTCCCCTGTACTTGACAGACAGGGAAACATTATTGGCGGGGTTGTCGTCGCTCTGGACATCACAGAACGAAAACGAGCCGAAGACCAATTGAAAAAGTTCAACGAAACTCTCGAACAGCGAGTCTCCGAGAGAACACAGCAGCTAAGGGCCCTGACACTCCAGCTTAGCCAGGCCGAGTATCAGGAACGCAAACGACTGGCAAAAATACTCCATGACCACCTCCAGCAGCTTATCGTCGCTGCCAAAATGCACATCGGATGGATACAACCCAGCAGCGACATAGAAGCAATGCATGAAACTGCAAAAGAAACAAGTAACATTCTAAAAGAGGCATTAAAGGTTTCACGAGGCTTAGCGGTGGACCTTAGCCCCCCTGTCCTCCATGACGCCGGACTCATCGGCGGTATAAACTGGCTTGCATCGGACATGAAAAAAAAGTATCACTTCGATGTAAATGTTCAGCTGGAAAAAAATGCCGAACCTGAATTTGAATCACTTAGAATTCTGCTATTCGAAAGCGTGCGCGAATTATTACTGAACTCCCTCAAGCATTCAAAAGTTTCCGAGGCACAGATTTCATTAATGCTCACACCGGACAACATGATCAAGATTATCGTCTCCGATGAAGGTAAAGGCTTCGATCCGGACGTACTCAAAAAAAGAAACGCAAGCGACGTTTCTTTCGGCCTGTTCAGTATTCAGGAACGATTGGCTTATATCGGCGGCAAGATGATCATAGAAAGTGCACCAAACCAGGGAACTCGAGTTACCCTGACCGTCCCCGATGGACAAGCAGCCGAAGCTGCCAGAAAGGTCAGCCAGTCTTCCAAAAAAATGCAAGACACGGTCAAGGTCGTTAACAAAACTTCACTGTGTAATGTCCTTATTGTTGACGACCACAAGATTATGCGCCAGGGACTCGCCAGGTTGTTCCGCGCTGAACCGGAAATTCAAGTCATCGGCGAAGCCACTGACGGACCCGAAGCAATCGAAAAAGCAGACCGTCTCCACCCCGATATAATTATAATGGATATCAACCTCGGCGAAATGAACGGCATCGAAGCAACCAGACAAATCCTGCAGCGCCATCCAGAAATAAAAATCATCGGCCTTTCGATGCACACCGATAAAGACGTTGCAGATGCAATGCTAGCCGCCGGAGCTTGCGACTACAGAACAAAAAGCGACCCATCAGAAGAACTAATCACCGCCGTAAGAAACTGCACCCCCAAAAAACCCTGACAATTAAATCCCACAACCGGCTAAGGAAAAAACACTGCCGCCATTTATTTGCCGGTAACACAAATACCCAACCCCAAAAGCGCCCAGCGCAAGCGACCCGAAATAAACTCAACCCAAAAAAGCTCAATCGCGGAAGCGATGAGATTGAAATAAAATTAAACGGTTCCACCTCTCGTAGGGGCGGTTCGCGAACCGCCCGCATAAAAGCCGGCGGGTGGGCTCTTTCTGAAATTTTAATTAGGGTGGCACCCTTCCCGCGGGTTTTGGGAAGGGTGAAGCAAATTCAACCGGGTAAGGTGGACACTGCCCACCATTGTGACCGAATCGGCTCCTGTCCTCCTATGTTTATATATTGTTTTGTAAATTTGGTTTTTATTAGCCGCCATCTCGTTGAAAAATCCATATCCTCATCGGGCAATTTCCAAACACAATGTATATGTTCCGGCATTAAAACCATTGCAACAACATCAAAAAGGCCAGGAAATTCTTACATCTTCAAATACATCATGTAAAATTTTTCTCGCTATCGGCTCGCATAAAAACTTCCGCCTGTCATTGGTAACAACAGTAAAGAAATAATACCCGCCTTTAACAAATGTTCTACGGTAATTTGTCATGGCAATATATTAACATCAGCATGGGTAAAAAGAAAAACATTTTTTACCCATCCTACCGGCTACACCGCTGGTGCGGTTAGGTTCTCCAAAGACATCGTGGAAGAATTTTAATAGTCAGAGTTTAGCTTTTCAATTATAACTTTCAATTCTTCGATTTGCCATTTAGCATATCGCTCATCTTTTGACCGAATATCTTCATCATCTTCAAAATGGAATAACATATGAAATCCAGCTTCAAGATTATTATCTTCTTTAAATTCAGGCCATATTTCTCTAGCTTGATTTGCAGACAAAGATCCTTCAATGACATACTGCAACAAAGTTGCGGCTTTCTTCTTTGCATCACATAATTCATCTTTTTGCATTTTCTTCCTCATACAAATTATTGTATTTAAAATCCCTCAAACGGTCTGTGTTTTGCCAAATCTGGCCACCTATGATAATGAAATTTTGTGCCTTTTCCCGTAACAGGTCCTCGATCGAATCTGAAATAGAATAACAGGGGACAGTCACCTATTTTTTTAACAATATGCAATTCATCTTGCACAGCTGCTTCAAACATGTCATCACTTCTTTTTCCATTCAACTTATTGAAT
>CAZITB010000009.1:14544-35966 GCA_964542055.1 uncultured Candidatus Kuenenia sp. | reverse complement strand
CTGCAAAATGGTCGGAAGCACAAGCAGGTGCTGGTACAATTGTCAGCGGAATCCGTGCTTATGCTGCAGAAAAGGGTGTTGGTGGATTTGTAGCAGGTGATATTACTGGTGCTTTAGATGATGGTAATACAGATATCGGTGTTGCAGATGGAGATTTGGATGGAACTTATTTTACAGATGAAGCTTATAATGTAACAGCGGCCAATTATGATGCAGATGGTCTTGATTGTACTGTCGTTGTAACGGCGGCTAATTCTACACGTGGTGAAGCGCCAACGGCGCCAGAAACTCGAACCTTAACAGTTACAAATGGAGAAGCTTCCTGGGATTAATGCTTATAAAAACGGGGTCGGGTAAACCGGCCCCTTTTTTAACTTTGATCTGGCACCGGGTTGATCGTTGCGTTATTATGACGCTGCGAATTTTTTTATTGGAACTAATTAAACTAAAAGATTGTTCCAGACCCATAAACAATTGGAATTTTAAATGAAAAAGAAACTAGATTCCGGTTTTACTTTAATTGAGGGCGTAATCGCCGGGGCGCTTCTGTTTATTGTAGTTGTTGGTGGACTTGGCTATCAGTATCACGCTGCCCGGCAGAAGAGGATGGCATGGGCGGAAATGACCGCGCTTCGTACTTCTCAGATGGTAATCGAGGATTGGAAGAGTACCGGTGGAAAAGATATCGGCGGCACTGATGGATATGATCCATCGTTCTATGATAACGATTTTGTATATCAGAATTCTGAAATATGGAAAATCACCATCGAAGATCTGCCGATGGAGGTTAAACTGGAATCGGAGGTGGTAGAAACCAACGCGGCTTCAGGTACCCAGTTGAAACAGTTAAAGGTAACTGCTCAATGGCGAACAGATTTTTCGGACGGCTCGATAGATAACGGCAGCCCGTCGGTGGTTTTGACTACTTATGTCAGGACCGACACGTGAGGAGAGGATTTAAATGAAATTAAAGTACAAGGGTTTAACTCTTATAGAAATGGCGGTATCGATCGCAGTTGGTTTGATAATCATACTTGCTGTGGGAGTGGTGCTCGTTGGGGGCGAAAGAGGGTGGCAAAACCTTTATAATTCGATACACAATCCCATGAGATACGATGCCGATAAATTTACCATTACGTTTACCATCCTTGGCCGAAAGTCAAACAGGATAGATTACCGGCTATATACGGTAACCGATGAGGGCAATTTCCAACAGGCTATTGCAGGGACTAATAACGAGGAAACAGTTCTGGCAGATGCGGTGGAATTCGTTTACTGGGATGTACCTTTCGATGCTTCCGATTCGCACAATCTGCTCGATACCGAGAAACTCGGAACGGCTTACGCCCTGATATATCCTCAAGACGGAAAGCTCAAAATCGATTACGGCAGTTATCCTCCTTCGGCAATTAACGGTATCAGTAAACGTTCGGCAGATAGAACCGAGATACTGGTGGAGAACCTGACATTTGCCGAATTTTCTCATACAACGGTTTCCAAGGTCGGCAGAGGGTGTGTGCGAGCTACGGTAGAGATAACCGATCCAGAGACAAACGAAAGTATGACAATCAAAGCCGCAACTTTAATGAGGAATATATGGCCAAGATGAAAAATAAAAAAGGCTCAGCCCTTGTTCTTGTTGTAGTAGCCGGAGTGATCCTTATGATACTCGGAGTGGCTCTTCTTTCGGCTTCTTATGGGGCAAGGCTAAACTCGATACGTTTTAAAAATGAGACCGCCGCTATGCTCGCGGCTGAAGCGGGTTACGAAAAAGCGATTTTCTGGATGTCTGAGCAGGCTGATCTGCTTTATAAAATTAAAAATGTTGGAGCCCATACCGATTCAATCACATTCGATGATGGAGCATCCTGCCAATATATAGTTAATTTTTACAGTTTCATCGGTGCCAAGCCTATTTACAAGATTGTTTCGCAAGGGTCGATGGGGCGAGCATCGAGAAATGTCGAAGTTCTTGTTGTTCAGGCGATCGGCGGATGGGAAATGGGGATGTGCAGAGTGCCTAATGGTCGGTATTCAACCACACCTGTTAATTTTGTTGACGGCGAAATAATAGATATGCCCATTCACATCAATTGTTATAACACCAAAAAAGACAATGCAATAGATATTCATATAATTGGCAATCCTGACTTTCAAAGATACGTTTCGATGGGTGAGGCAAGATATTCATCGGGAGGTTCGGACAAGTACTCATCTGTTATGGACAGTTTTAACGGTGGAATCGATTTTGAGCAGCCGGATAACCCTATCAATGTTGAAGAAGTGATTTCTGACAAGATTGAAAGCTTTGCGAGCAATACCAAAACTGATTACCAGATCAGTCCGAGTGTTTCGGTTCCTTCGGGTTATGAAAGAGCGGTGCAGCTTGAGTTTTTTGTAGAATCCGGCCAGGGTAAAGTCAGAATCGCAAATAATTGTATAGTGGATGTTGAATCACCCAACACTTATGATTATAAGACAAGACCGGGCACAAACGGCAGTGAGTTTGAGAAGTATAATATTTACGGAACACATTATGTTGATCCCGGTCAGGTACAAGTAGTTAATGTTGAGGATACCTATGTAACTCAGCAGATAGGAAGTACCACTTCTGAGCCCGGGGGGCAGATATATATTGATGGCAATGTAATAATAGGTGGAAACCGGGCTGATAATTATGGCGCACAGGAAGTGCTTGGCAATATGACGGTGGTAGCCACAGGCAATATCTGGATCGCGGACAGTATTTATCTTTCGGGAAATCATGACAGCTCGAATAACAATCTGCCTTCTCATAACAATCCAAACGCGTTAGGACTTATGTCAAAAGGTGTGGTCAAGGTTGTAGATCCTGGCGAAACGAATCCAATTAATCCTGCGAATTATCCTCAATACAGCAGTTATCGTTATGAGCCCATAGGAATAACTAAATCGACAAATCCTAATTCAACAGACCGATACCTGCCTGATACAACTGTGATCGAAGCGGCGATAACAGTCGGGGGAGGCGGATTCGGAGCTGAAAACGTGGGCAGCAGAAAAGAATATTCCGGAAATCAGGATAATCTTGTGCTCCATGGGACACTTACAGAGGTAGTCAGGGGAGTGGTAGGATTAACTAATTCAGATGGTTATATAAAAAAATATTATCTAGACGAGAGAATGCTTCAGGGTATTTTACCGGGCGATATGTGGCTTAAACGAAAATATGTTCCTGCTCCGGCAGGTTGGGTCGATTACAGGCCCGATAATTGATTTGTTATAAAAACTATCTTTAAAAATAAAAATTCAGTAAGTACGGTTTTAAGCCGATATATATAGTAATGAAGTTGAGCGATGTTTTAGTGTGTTATAGGACGTGCCGAAATTTGGCGTTCGAATAAGTTAGAATCGAAGTGCCGCCGCCATGAATGGTTTTCGCGGTTATATGATGGAGTATATAAGTGAAATTCTTGTTTAATATGCTGATGCCCGAGCAGATCGATATTTTTGGTCTGGATATCGGTTCGAAAACTGTAAAAGCGGTTAAACTCCGGCAAACTACAGACGGGCGCTATCAGGCTGCAAATATAGGTTTCAAACGCACAGCCGAGAGAAATGATTCCATGGGCGAATCATCCAAAGATGTTGTCCATGCTATAGAAGCCTGTCTAAAAGACGCTTCGCTGCATTCCCAATACGCTGTTTGTGCCGTCAACGGACCGGAAGTTGCGATTCGAACATTTGAATTTCCCAAGATACCCCTCGAAGAAATACCCAAGGCGGTGCTTCTAGAGGCTGAACAGGTCTGTCCATTTGAAATAAAAAGCAGTATTGTGGATTACAATCTTGTTGAAGGCAAACAGGGTAAAATCAGCGGAGTGCTGGTGGCTGCAACAGCCGATGCTATAACAAAAAAAAGTATGTTGGCGAAAAAAGCTTCTTTGCAGCCGGTGCTGATGGATTCCGAATCTTTGGCGATACTGAACTGTTTCAACTATTGTGTAACCGAGCGGCCAAAAACGCATGGAATTTTGAATATCGGCAGCAGTGATGCCACCATGATTATCAACTCTAACGGCGATGTGCCATTTGTAAGGACACTCCAGTTCACCGGCAGTGACATTATCAATTGGTTGTGTGACAATAACGATTTGAATGCTGAACAGGCTTATGAAAAAGTTTTCACTTGCCCTGATGATTATGACTTACAGCTGGCAAGCGATTTGACATGTGCCTGTGCGAATTTGGTAAATAATGTTTCGGAAACCCTGCGTTATTACTCATCTGAAAAGAATCAGACTGTTGAAAAAATCTATCTTTGCGGTGGTTTCTCATGCTCACAAAATGTGGTCGATATTCTTGAGAAAAGCCTTCTTTGTGATGTTGAACTTTGGAATCCTTTTGATTCTATTGAATGTGAAGATATCGCAAACAAAGAAAAAGTGAAAAAATACGGACCGTCGCTGGTGGTTGCCGCCGGTCTGGCAATGCGTAAGGTATAAATATGATGTTTACAGTTGACCTTTTAAAAGGCCAGGGGAGACCAAAGCTTAAGCCGCGAGGCACTGCGGTGCTGGTGATTCTGGCTTTGATTATTCCGGCAGTTGTCGGTTTGTCATTTGCAGTGCAGTATGTCTGCGCCGGCATCGAGATACCCGGAGCCAAGCTCGCTTTAGAAAAAAATATGTTCGAGGAAGGTCAAACGCAAAGTTCCGTTAAACAGGAGATCGATCTTTGTAAAAGTTACATCAAGGAAGTTGAACAAGTAGCAAGTCAACAGGTTCAATGGTCGGGAGTAATTGAGAATATTGTTAAATCTCTGCCCGATTCACTGATAATTGACGGAATAAAAACTTCATCAGTGAAATATACCGTTGAGGTACCCTCAGCGACTGATCCGGACAAGAAAGTTAAAGTTGCCAAAATTAAAAAGCTGATCAATTTAAGAATAGTTTCAAAAGCAAAAAATCTCGCCTCAAAAGATATCGAAAATTATGTCAAAAACCTCACAGATATCGGTCTTAACGCGACCATAAAAAATCAGAGCAAATCAAACATAAAAAATGAAGATGTTACCGTCTATCAGGTAGAATGTGTAATCGATAAGGATTAAGATGTATTCTGTTAAAAAAAGGATATTAATAATATTCGGTATTGTATGGAGCGTTTCAGCTGTGATGCTGTTTGGCGGATATTACTTTTTTGTTCTTCCTCAAAAGACAGAGATGAAGTCTCTCAAAGATCAGCTTGAGCAGCTTCAAAGTGTAGATGCCAAAACTCGGTTCCAGGAAAAAGCGAAACAGCAGCTTGCGCACTGCAATGATTTGAAAAAACAATTGTCAGATTTCATAATTGACACTGACAGCTGGATAGAGATCATGCCTTATGTTTCTAACCTGGCTCAGGAAGAAGACGTTTTAGATTTTTCCAGCAAAGATATTTCGACCAATAAATTTGGAAATGCAAAGGACTTGAGTAAAATTGAAACCAAAACCCTCAGCGTTACTTTCGATTCCAGCTTTGCAAAATTTGCAAGGTATATCAATAGATTGGAAGCGGGTAAGCCCGTTTTATTTGTCAATGAATTTTCAATAGAACGCAATCCTGATGATTTTGAAGCCCATGCAGTTAAAATGGATTTACAGGTAATCATAGGTAAAAACAAAAATCAAATCAAGGACTTACTGGTTCTTTCACAGAACCCGGAAAACTAATTATAAGAGTTTATAATGTTGACTTTAGCAGTAGCAAATCAAAAAGGCGGTTGCGGCAAAACGACTACATCAGTCAATCTTTCCGCTGCATTAGCTAAAAAAGGCTACCGGGTTTTGATCATCGACCTTGACCCGCAAGGCCATGCCACCCTTGGGCTTGGCGCTACTCCTGAAAATCAACAGCGAACGATCTATGATGCAATTAAAAATCCAATGGTTCCTTTGGCTACAGTTAATATCAGGACTTCTCTACAGGGGCTTGATCTTGCACCCAGCAATATTTTACTATCGGGCACAGAATCCGACCTGTCCAGGATGAATAACCGTGAGTACGTTTTAAAGACCCAAATAGAATCGGTAAGCAGAAATTACGATTACTGCATTATTGACTGTTCACCTTCCTTGAGTTTACTTACTCTAAATGCACTTGTTGCTGCCAAGGGTGTTATAATTCCCGTACAAACCCATTACTACGCAATAGAAGGTTTGAAACAGCTGCTCGAAACTATCGAAATTGTAAGAGAACGCTTTAATCCCCGCCTTAATATAGCGGGGATATTGCTTACTTTTGTTGATTCAAGAACGCTTCTTAGCAAAGATGTTCAAAGACAGCTTAGAGAATTTTTTGACGATCTCGTATTTGATACAGTTATTCATCGAACTACTCGCTTAGCTGAAGCCCCGAGTGCGGGTGAATCAGTAATAACTTATGACAGTAATTCAAAAGGAGCCCTGGAATACAAGGCCCTTGCAGAAGAGGTAACAAATGGCAAAGCAAAAAAGTGGATTGCATAAACAGGTTAGTTCTATTTTCGGTGATTATTCAGGCACTAAAACAGATGATGCGTCTGTGCATGAACCCAGGAAACAAACGAGCTTTCCGGGAAACCTGGATATTGCAACAGATGATGAACAAACTTTTGAAAAAGATAGTCCCAAAACCGAATTAGATTTGCCGCTGGAAAGGCCGATTGAAAAGAAACCTTTACCTGCTTCTTTTCCTAAGGAAAATAAGTTACCAGAACCCAAAAAAGTAATGCTGCCTGCTTCGCTGGCCACTCCCGGCAAAATGAAGATGACTGATCGTGTTAAGATGAAGATGCAGGTTTATAAAGAAGAAAATGGAACCAGGCAGCTTTATTCTGTGGTAGCAATTCCGGTTCTTTCGATTATTTTAGCTTTTTTCCTTTGGAACAATTTGTTTGCATCTAAACTGGTAACCAAAAAAGATGTTGAAATTCAACCGGCCAAAAGTGGAATGAAAGCATCCATTGGTGGTATAAGCTGGCAAAAGCCATCTTCTTTTCCTTCAGATTTGAGAGATCCTATGCGTGAGGTAAGCACATTTCAAAAAAACACGGCAAAATCTCAACAGCATTTTGAGGTAAAAGGTATAGTTTACATAGAGCAAAGCCCCCAGGAATCAACAGTGTTGATCGGCAAAATGACCGTAAAAGTAGGTGACCAGATCAATGGAGCAGTAGTTAAGGATATTCAAAGAGATCATGTGGTTTTTGAATCGAACGGTCAATTGATCAAGCAAGGTGTAGGTACTAATTAAGTATTTTATTAAATAATTATTTTTGTTTGAAAGGAGAAAAGATGGCTGACCTCACATGGAGAGTAACAGGCTGTCTGCTTGTATTATTTTTATTTTCAGGTTCTGCAGTAGCTGCCAATGACGGTAATCAGGCGGAAGATTTTAATCAACCTTCAATAGTTTCCATTGCTGCTCAGGACCCCAACGGTATATTCCAAATCACCGGAGAAGAGGAATTGCCCCAGGGTAAAGTTTTAACACCTCTTGAGCTTAAAATGTCAAAAATCGTAAGTGCAAATTATGTCGGTGCTCCGATAGAATCTGTACTCAATCAGTTAGCTCGCCAGGCGGATGTTGATGTTATCATAAGCCCTGAAGTTGAAGGAAACGTAACTGTCTCTTTGACAGATGTTCCGCTTTTTGAGGCTTTGACCAATATACTGGCTGCACACGGCTATGGTTACATTGCAACCGAAAACATGGTCCGTGTTGTTCCCCTTGATCAGATATCGGTAGAGTCTCAAAAATTGGTTGATGCAGTTTTTCGTATTAAGTACGCCGATGTGACCGAAGTTGCAAAGGCTTTGGAGAAATTTCTATCAGCTAATGGTGAAATTGCGGTTAACCCTGGAACCAGTAATGTCTTGATAATGGATACTGAACAGAAGATAGCAGCTGTTGAAAAATTCATTCAGGAAATCGACCGGGTAACTCCCCAGGTTTTGATCGAAGCCAGAATTTATGACATTAAAACAACTGACAGTCTTGACTTGGGTGTTGATTGGACTGCCGGAACTGAGACTACCTTCAATGATGAAGGAGAAGCAATTGGTGGAAAAACTCAGCCTTTTATCGAAGGCAGTGTAGTTTCGAATCTCAACAAGGCAACTGGAGATAATTTCCTAAGGGTAGGTTTTCTGGGTAATGACTTTGATCTGGATGCAAGATTGAGAGCTGAACAGGATGATATAAGCGCGACCCTGCTGGCAAATCCAAGGGTTCTTGTTCTTGATAATGAGACGGCTATTTTTAAAAGTGTCAGTGAAATACCTTACCAGGAACTGCAGGAAACCTCTGCAGGCGGTTCAATAGGTACTATTGAATTTAAGGAAGTTGGTGTAACTCTGCTTGTTACTCCGCACATTGTTGAAAATGATAATATGATACGTTTGCGGGTTCAGCCGGAATTCAGTGTTGCTACCGGTAGTGTATCAGTTGGTGGATTTACAGTTTCTCAAACTATCAGCCAGCCAGTCGTTGACACCAGGACAGCCGATACAACGCTTATTATTAAAAGTAACGAAACAGTTGTTCTAGGCGGTCTAAGGAAAAAAGAGGTAAATATCCAGAAAAATAAGGTTCCTCTTCTGGCTGATATTCCAGGTTTGGGGCTGCTTTTCCAATTCGAATCGGAAAAAACGGTCAACAGCGAACTGGTTCTTTTTGTAACTCCTACAATTGTTCAGAGACCTATTCTGTCATCTGCAGAAATAGAACAGCTGGCTGAAACTCAACTCGTACCTGTCACTGAATATAAGCAGGGCCGTGTCGATAGAGATAGAGTTGTAGAAGAAAATGAGATTGATTAAATAAAAAAATGAAAAAAAGGCCCCGAGCTTAGAAAGTCGGGGCTTTTTTTATTTCTATGCAACTGCAATGTCTGAGTCTTCTTCACCGAATTTGACACTGATTTTCTTGCTGACGCCTTGAGTCTGCATTGTAACACCGAACAGAACATCCGCAACGCTCATTGTTCGTTTACTATGAGTCACGATGATAAACTGAGACAACTCTTTAAACTCATTTACGATCAAGTTAAATCGTTCATTGTTTGCTTCATCCAATGCGGCGTCAACTTCGTCAAGCACGCAGAACGGCGAGGGCTTGGATTTGAATACCGCAAATAGCAGTGCAATGGCAGTCATAGTTTTTTCGCCGCCTGAAAGTAAAGATATGCTACGCAGTTCCTTGCCTGGTGGTTTTGCAATTATTTCAATGCCGCTTTCAAGGATATCCTCAGGATTATCCAGCACAATATCCGCTTTACCGCCTCCGAAGAGTTTTCTAAACAGAACCTGAAAATTTTCACGGATTTGCTCAAAAGTAACTCTGAACTTCTCCCGGCTTTCCTTGTTGATTTTATTGATAAGCTGCTGCAGTTGATCTTTGCTCTTGTTAAGATCTTCAACTTGTGAAGTTAAAAATTCGTTACGCTCTTCAAGAGCTTCCTGTTCATTTATCGCATCAACATTGACATTGCCAAGCCGGTCAATTTTCTGCCGCAAATCCTTAATTTCCTGCCGAACCGCTTCCCAGTCAACGTCCTCATGTTCATAATCTTCATAACACTTGGAAAGGTCCATTGAAAGATCTTCCTGAACCCGCTGACAAAGATCATCAAGCTTAATCTGTGCCTGGTTAAGATCAAGTTTGATCTGGTGAATTTTTTCTTCGGTTTCGTTTTGCTGAGATTTTTTGACTCTCAACTGGCCTTCTAATTCTTGTTTTTGCTCTTTCAGTTCAACAACGTCAGCTACTAAAATCTTGCTTTGCTGCTGGGCCTTATCCTTTTCCATATACAATTCAGAAATTTCCGATTCACTGCCCAAAGTACTTCGCTTAGCTTGCTCAATTTGCTCATCGCATGTGGTTATATCGTTTCTCGCTGATTCCAAAGTAATCCTTGCATGCTGCAATTGACTTTGCAGGCTTGAAATTTGAGTTGCAAATGACCTCCTCTGCTCAACAATTGTTCCAAGTTCAATCTTAACTTCTGTCAGACTACTGTTGAATTCTTCAATTCGACTTTTTTCTTCGCTTAGCTGGCTTTCAAGAGAACCGATGTGCTCATCACGCTGTTGTTTTACTTCCTCAAGTTCATCTAGCTTCTGCTTAGATTCGTATTCCTTTTCAAAACTCGAAGCAATCTGTTCTTCAAGCAGTTCAAGTTCACCCGAAATTAAAGGCTGTTCTCGTTTGATCCTTGCGATATTCTGCTCTAAAGAACTGAGTTTTCCGTTAGCTTCTGTTTTTTCTGTATTGGCCTCATAAATAGAAGTTCTCAACTCCTGGCATAGTTTCCCAAGATGCTGATTTTCCTGGCTGTCACGTTCAAAGTGCTCATTCGCATCTTTGAGTTGTACGGAAATATCTTCCAGTTCTTTTTGAAGATTATTGATACGGCTTTTTCTGGAAATCAGACCGCTCGCCTTGCCCATACTTCCGGTTCTTAAAACAAACCGATCACTTATAACCGTTCCATCCAGGGTAACAAACTTGTAACCATCTTTTAAATTTGCGGCAAGTTCAAGTGCTTTTTCTGTTGAATCTACGATGATAGTTTTGCCCAGCAGTTTCCACGCCAGCCGAGAAAATTTACTTTCGAATTCTACAAATTCTACAGCTCTGCCGATAACAAAATCGTACTTGCTCAAGTTCAAGGTATCTACAAAAGGTTCAATCCGGTCTGTAGTTACTATGTTAACCCTGTTTTCAAGCTCCTTTGTAAGACGGCTATCGGCAAGCAATTTACTTGTGCTGTTTACTACCAGCGCATCGCTGATACCTTCCAAAGCAGCCTCCACAGCAGCTGCATAAGTCGGGTCGGCACTGATCGTATCCGCTACTATACCTTCAACATAAGACAAAGAATCATCAGACTGGGCTTTAATTAAAATTTCCTTGACCGTTTTGTTCAAGCCCTCTTTCTTTTGTTCCATATCTTTTAAAACGTTGTACTCGCTTTGAAGGGCACTTCTTTTTTCTTTCAAATTCGATATATGATCGCTTCTTCGACCAAGCTCGCTATTAAGCAAATCTATTCGGCAACGTTTCTCTTCAAGGTTCGCAGATAACTCTTCTAAAATCTCACTGATTTTTTCAAGCCTGCTTTGATGCTGAACTTTTTCCGTGAGCATCTCTTCAAGCTCTGACTGCGCAGCATTTGCCCTGGTATTCAAACGATCTTTTTGCCCAGCCAAGCTGTCACGTTGATTATTCAAACTTCCGATTTCATTATGCAGCTGAGCGGTTCTGCGGACAATATCGATGATTCCTGATTTCTCATCATCAAGATCAGCCTGTATAGAATTACATCTAAGATTTATCTCATGGATTTCATCAGAGAGATACTTAATCCTGTCTTCTTTTTCCTTATAAATGTTTTCGCTTTGATCGAGCTGCTCTTGCTTAGATTTGATATCTTTATCCAGAACATTGGTTTGCTCCAGAAATCTTTGAATATCCTGGCTAGCTTTTTCTTTTCTTTCAGCAAGCTCTTTGATCCTGCTGTTCAAAAAACTGATACGTTCTTTTTTCTGCTCGATACGACCGTTGATGGAAATCAAAAGGTTGTCATTTTTATTTACTGCGTTTTCGGTTTCAATGATCTGATTAACCATCTCACTTAATTGAGCATCTTCCCTTGAAACCGAAGCTATCAATTCGCCAAACGACTGCTCAACATTTGAAAGCTGCTGCTGCTTTTTTTCAATGGTTTGTTTGAACTTATGATATTCCGAAAGTGAAAAGTTGACACGTAGTTCTTTTAGCCTTTCGCTATATTGAAGGAAGTTTCTCGCCTTACCCGCCTGAAGCTTAATGCTTCTAAGCTGTTTCTGTACTTCGTTAACGATATCTGCAAGTCTTAAAAGATTCTGCTCTGTCCTCTCAAGCTTTCGAATCGCCTCTTTTTTATGTGCTTTGAATTTGCTTATACCAGCCGCTTCTTCGAAAAGCCCGCGACGGTCAATTTTATTAGCAGTAACCAGCTGATCGACTTGTCCCTGTTCGATTATGGAATACGCCCTGGTTCCCAGACCGGTATCCATGAAAATCTCCCGGATATCTTTCAAGCGGGAAACTTTACCATTGATCAGATACTCGCTGTCACCGCTCTTGTAAAGCTTTCTGGTGATCTTTAAATCATCATGACCATTTTCCGAGGAGGGTACATTGTCGAAATACAAAATTACTTCAGCCATGCCTGATGCTTTTCTCGTTCCGCTTCCGCTGAAGATCACATCCGCCATATTGCCGCTTCTAAGGCTCTTTGCACTTTGTTCGCCAAGAACCCATTTGACCGCATCAACAACATTACTTTTGCCGCAGCCGTTAGGCCCGACTATCGCGGTAATATTATTGCTGAAATCGAAAACTGTCTTGTCGGCAAAACTTTTAAATCCGTTCAAGGTTACCTGTTTGAGATTCACAGCTGTACTCCAATCCTTTTATTATATGCCTGAATTTTAACGGTTCTAACTTCTAATCATTCAATATTCACGGCTTTTCTTATATTCGGTTCCGCTCCAAGATAAAAATCTGCATCGAATGCGCCTTTAAGATGCATCTTTTCCACAAATTTCAACATCCTGGAATAGCTCACTCCTAAGCCGGTTTTTACCAGTTCGTTGCCGTTAACACGTTTTGTGCCCGATACCTGGCAAAGTCTGGTTATAACAGCACCAAGTTCATTCGAACAGTTGATCTTTATAATTTTTCCCGTTTCCGAAACTTTTTTAACAAGGGTAACACTCTTAGTCCCGGGAAGCGAATTGATCATCAATTCACCATCATCTACAAAAATATCATCCTTGCAATAGATCGGAGAACCGAACAGTGCAATTCTGGGCGCACCGCTTCTTGCCCCCCACACAATAGGTTCATCGCTTTGAACAATTCTTGACAGCTCAAATACACCTGAAGAAGTCTCTACTTTATTTTCTGCAATTGCCAGATCATTAAATCTTCGCAGATGTTCATAAGCCTTCAACTTTACTTCCAAATGTTCATCACCTAAAAGCCTGGTCAAAACTCCGGTTACATCCTTTCGCCTGGCATCAAACGCCAGACTTTCAACAGCTACCAATTTTTGTTCCAATGTCCCATTAAACGCGAATTCCGTCAAAGGCTGAAAACCTTCATAATTGCCTACAAAAAGAAGTATTTCCGCAGCAGCCAATCGAATCTTTGGATCCTTAGAGTCCAGCAAAGAAATCAATTGCCTGGCAACTGGCTTGCCGATGGCTTTAAGCCGGTACTGTAACCTTTCAAATTTTCCACCTTGTGCCGTTTTTAACTCTGATATTAGCTCTTTGATGAGCGTATCCTTAGCCACCTCTTGAAAAAGTGGCAGGCTCTGGACCAAATTCAAAAAGTCTAACTTCCGCTCAACGTAATCCGGCGGAATGGTCAAATTAATTATATTCTTATTAACAGCCACTGCGGTTCTGCTGCCGAATTTGGCATTTATAACATCGCGGACAACACTTATTAATGAAAAGTTGCCTTCGTTCATCTTAAAAACTATCTTTTGCGTATTTATTACAGAACCGCCGTTTAAAATGTAACCGAAAAGCGGATTATCCTGCGATGGCAGAAAAACTGCTCCCTCGGCTCTGGCCAGTGGTAAAGTTTGACCTACACCTGCCGTCTGATATTTCAGCTCCGACGGAAGCAGCCTGCCCCCAGCCAAAGATACGGTTTCGGTTGCCTTTATACTGCTGACGATCAGATCGAATTTTTCATTTTTCACCGCCCCCGCAGGCAATAACCCCAGAATTGATACCACTGACGTATCTGGATTATTAAGAAGCTGGGTCGGACTTACCTTAGAATCGGGAGGCAGCTGAGTTTTCATATATCCCGTTAAATAGTCCCTTATGGCAGGCGGACAATCCTTTGAACCTGTATTCGATAAACCTGTTACCAGCCCAAAACCCTGAAGCTGAGAGGGGCCAAAACCGGCAATTCCTCCCACATCTCCCACAGTACGTGTGTCAGGCTCGGTTTCCAAAACAGCCTTTTCACTAGCAGCAGGGCCCCTTATAGGTCCATCGGTAGAAGCCGGTTGGCACCCAACTAGCACTGAAAATAAGCTAATCAAAATCCATATATAGTATTTTTTTAATCCATTCATGAAGATTCCCCTTGTAAGGGTTTTTACAATATTACAGCGTCGTCCGATATTAGTTCATTCAAAGGGGTAAGCTTGCCAGCAAGTATATGCTTTTGCTTGTGTAGAGTCAAGGTAAATCGACCTAATTCCCACAAGATATTGTGTTGAATGGCCTTGAATATCCAAAATAGTGTGTAAGTCACTGATCCAAAATAAATTAGAACTAAAATATTCAACATTTGCTTGAAATTATTATTAAATAGCAAAAAAGCGACCAAAAAACCTTAGTCAAATATCTTTTGATTTCCGGCTCAATTTCTATTACAATACTAGGACTTAGTTTTAGGAATATAAAATGGCTAACGAAAACAAAAATTTCGACCGCAGGGAGTTTATGTCAAGATGCGGAAAAGCCGGAGCAGTCATCGGTGTATCATCGGTTGGAGCGTATCTTCTTCTGGACAAAAAAGGCCCAACCGGCCAGATTGAACATGTCTCCGCTGGTTTACCGGATTATTCGGTTCCAAAAGTACAAGGAAAAACAATCGCAGCCGTCAAATCGCCCGATAGAACCCTCGCTATCGAAAAAGCTCTGGACCTTCTCGGCGGTATCGAAAGATTCGTCAAAGAAGGCGATGTCGTTCTAATTAAACCAAATATCGCTTTCGCCAGCGCCCCCGTACTAGGTGCTACAACAAACCCCCAAACACTGAGCAAGTTAATCCAACTATGTTATGACCGCGGCAAGGCAAAGCACGTAATCGTCACAGACAACCCTATAAACGATCCCCAAAGCTGCTTTACATTTTCCGGTCTTGGCAAAGCCGCTACAGAATCGGGAGCTCAAATAATATTGCCGAAAAAGACGTTTTTCGAGTCTGTTACATTGGAAAACGGCCAGCTAATAAGAAAATGGCCCGTACTTACTAAACCTTTCGAAAAGGTTACCAAGCTAATTGGCGTAACACCCATAAAAGACCACCACCGAAGCGGAGCATCCATGACCATGAAAAACTGGTACGGCTTGTTAGGCGGCAAAAGAGGCATTTTCCACCAGGCTATCCACCAGATTATCTCCGAACTGGCCACAATGGTTAAACCCACTTTCGTTGTTCTCGACGGTTCTATGGTAATGAAAAGCAACGGCCCAACCGGCGGTTCGATTGATGATTTAGTCCAGCGAAACACGATGATCGTCAGCACCGACATGGTCGCCGCAGACACTTACGGTGCCGGCCTGCTCGATATGAGCATTGACCAGCTGCCATTTATCGGCAAAGCCCAGTCTCTGGGAATTGGATCGACAGATTTTGCCAAACTGGGAATTATGGAGGCAAGCATATGAGAATTGTAACTGCTAGAAGAATCGCCCAGGTTTTTTTCTTTTTAATCTTCCTGTGGTTCGCGATAGTAACTGCTGCAGGTAAAGGCTGGTGGCAAATTGACGGCTGGCCGGTTAACGCATTCTTATGGAGCGATCCGCTCACCGCAATTGGAATGCTTTTGAGTACTGGCACATTTTACTGGCCTTTTTTGATAGCACTGGTGGTCTTAATCCTGACGGTAATTTTCGGCCGGTTTTTCTGCGGTTGGGTTTGTCCTTTCGGATCAATCCACCAATTTACCGGCTATCTAGCACATAGAAAAAAGAAAGTCCCTAAAAAAATAGCCTTGAACAAGTACCGCAAATGGCAAAAAACCAAGTATTATATTCTCATCATTCTGCTCATTGGCGCAGCGGCCCCCGGGGTTCGTTCACTTCTTACCGGCTTGCTTGATCCGATCCCGCTGGTTAGCCGAAGTTTCAATCTTGCCCTTGTACCATTATTAGATAATACCAATAACACGCTTTCGCCAATCGACCGGTCCTATACCGGAGCGTGGGTTATAACCGCGGTATTTCTTACATTTGTATTGCTTAACGTGGTAATACCTCGATTTTTCTGCCGTTTCGTTTGTCCCCTCGGAGCCTTGTTCGGTCTCTTCGGGAAATTTGCTATATTCAGGATCGGCAAAAACACTTCCGATTGTATAAACTGCCGATTATGCGATAGAAATTGCGAAGGCGGCTGTGACCCCGGCGAAAAGATCAAAATTAATGAATGCGTATTGTGCTTCAACTGCAGAGAAGATTGCAAACATGATACTATCAGCTACCAAACCGCAAAATCCACCGCTGGCGAACAAAGCACACCCGACGTCACCAGACGCGGCTTTGTCGGCTCGATCGCAGCAGGAGTTTTTATCATTCCCGCTTTGCGGCTAAGCGCGAAAACCGGCGAAAACTGGGACAACTCTATCATACGTCCGCCCGGCTCGCTGGAAGAATCCAAATTTCTCGAAAGATGCATCAAATGCGGCCAGTGCATGAAGATATGCCCCACAAACGTAATTCAGCCGGTTGGAATCGATAAAGGCCTCGAAGCCATGTGGACACCCACGCTGAACAATCGAATCGGCACAAGTGGCTGCCAGCTAAATTGCATCGCATGCAGTTACGTCTGTCCTACCGCTGCCATACGTCCCATCACTCTTGACGAAAAACAAGGTACAGGCGAATTTGCCGACAAGGGACCCATCAAGATCGGAACAGCATTTGTTGACCGCAACCGCTGTCTGCCATGGGCAATGGGAATACCCTGCATTGTTTGCCAGGAAAACTGCCCCGTAAGCCCAAAAGCAATTTTCACAGCAGACACTTACCAGCCGGTACGCAACCCAGCCAAAAAAGTAACAGACACCCAGCCCGGCCTTATTACTATCGAAACATCAGATATGCAACCTGGTGCTTACGCCAGCGGAGACTACTATCTCGCTGCCGATATAAGAGGAGGGGATATGGTCAAAATAACTGCAAATGACCAGTCAACTCTAAAATATCAGACCCAGGAAAATAATTTTGATGTCAAAACCGGTCAAACCGTGTATATTAAGGTTAGACTTCAAAGACCGGTCGTTGATATTGAAAAATGTATTGGTTGCGGTATTTGCGAACATGAATGCCCGGTCAGCGGAAAAAGAGCCATTAGGGTAAGCGCCGATGGCGAAACTAGAAATCCGGAAAGAAAAATCTTTCTATAATAATTCTTGAAAATAAATTACCTTTAGTTAGAAAGGGGAGCTTATGAGTTCAAAAAAAATCAACAGAAGAGATTTCTTCAGAAGTGCAAGCGTAGGTGCATTTACAGCCGTGGCAGCAGGATCGGTTCTTAAAGCTGCTGATGCAAATTCGCCAAAAGATTCAAATACTCCGTCACAAAAAGATCAGACCCCGCAAGTGCCAAAAAGAAGGTTCGGAAAATTTGACCAGCAGGTTTCGATTCTTTCGATAGGCGGCATGTTTGACATTGAAAATTCTCAAATGCACATGCAGCGTGCCATCAACTGGGGCGTAACTTACTGGGACACCGCCCACGGCTACATGAACGGCAGAAGCGAAATCGGAATTGGCAAATTCATCAAACGCAAACCTGATGTCCGTAAGAAACTTTTCATCGTTACCAAGGCAAGCGGTGCCAAAAATATTGACGAGGTCGAGCAGAAACTTCAAATCTCGCTTGAAAAAATGAACACCGATTACGTAGATCTTTACTACGGCGTACACGGTTTAAATGACCCTGCCCAACTTACTGATGAGTTGAAACAGTGGTCGTTAAAAGCCAAAGAAAGCGGCCGGATCAAATATTTCGGTTTCAGCACACATTCCAACATGGCCAAGTGCATAAAAGCCGCCGCCGAACTGGACTGGATAGATGGGGTCATGACAACATACAATTACAGGCTTCTTGATGACCAGGAAATGCAGGAAGCTGTTGATGCTTTCCACAAAAGCGGCAAGGCACTGATCGCCATGAAAACACAGGCCAAAACCGTCGAAGAAGATGCAGACTGGAAACTCGTATCGCATTTCAAAAACAAAGGCTATTCAGCCGAGCAGGCCAAACTCAAAGCCGTCTGGAACGACGAAAGATTCTGCTGTATCTGCTCACAGATGCCAAACGCCACGATTCTTACAGCAAATGTTGCAGCCGCTCTAGACAAGACAGACCTTGAATCCGATGACGTTGCGATCCTAAACCAAAATGCTTCAAAAACATATTCAAACTATTGTGACGGTTGCGAAAACATCTGCAGCCGGGCCTGTCCCGATATGCCATACATCCGAGACGTCATGCGTTGTCTGATGTATGAAAATAGTTATGAGGATAGAACCTATGCTTTGCAGGAATTTGACGCTATTGGCTCGGACATTACAAGCAAGTTAAAACATGCCGATTTCACTAATGCACAAAAAGCTTGTCCACGTAAATTGCCGATTGCAGATTTGATGCATCAGGCCATGATAAAATTTGCATAACATTGATAAGGAGATAACTTATGCCCTTGGAAAACCATTTGATTTTCGGAGTTCACATCACTGACAGAGCCCATCACGTCTCGTTGGTTCAGGAACTTTTCACAGAATACGGATGTTCCATTCGCACTCGTTTGGGTTTGCATGATACCGGTGGTGATTTTTGTTCACCAAACGGTTTGATTGTGCTGGAAATGCTGGCAGATAACGAAAAAAGTCAGGAACTGGCGGACAAATTAAATGCTATCGAGGGCGTCGAAGTTAAACAGATGTTCTTCGATCATCCATAACAAAAATCAATTTACAACTGAAAGGTCATCAGGCTTGCTTTTCCAGTACGCCTTTTGACCTTTTTTTGTCATAAGAACTTTCAGATCTTCCGTTTCGATCTTGCCATTATAATCCAGATCGCCTAAACGGTATCCCTTTTTTGATTGTGCAGGCTTGCCAAAATTATTAATCAGCAAAATGAAATCCTGGTCGTCAACAACCCCGTCATTATTCAAATCGTAATACAAAATTTCATTTGCCTCAGTTCGATTTTCCACCTCCCATGAAAGTGCAAATCCTGTCAATTCCTCAGACTCCAAATCATCCGAAGAAACCCTCAGCAGATAATTCTTAAAACTACCATCCGCCTGAACGTAAATATGCTCAACAGTTCCAGAAGGGCAATCCGAATAATCGATCAGAACATCCTTCGCTGGGTCGTTCGCGTCAAGCCCCCAAAGTTCAAGCCTTAAATCCGGAGCTTTTACCAGATTATAAGGATAGCTGTCCTCAAATTTATAATTAAACGTCAAAGTTGCAGTAATAAACTCTCCGTTGGGATCATCTATAGTAAAATTGACATCGAAAACCTCACCTCCGTTTATCTCAGCGATGCTCCACCTTTTTGAATCCAATGTTTCAGCCGCACCGAACGCATCAACCATTCCGGCTCCCTGAACATAATCCAAAGCGACGGTATGATCGTCTTCTTCACCCGGATAACCTTTATGCCAGTAGGGCAGCTTATCCGCAGAATTCAGCAGAACCGATTTAACCAGCATACCCCTGAAAGAAAAAGGCACAACATCGTTGAAATCCTCTTTAATCTTTTCAACCAGCAAAGCCGCCGTCCCGGAAACAACCGGCGTAGCGAAGCTGGAATAATTGCCACTAAGCCGGAATGAATCATTCACATCCGCAACAATACAATTACCAGGCGCCACGATATCAGGCTTGCAACGTTTCCTCGAAGCCGGGCCAAAACTCGAATTCTCCGTCCTTGGCAAACCAAAATTCGAAAGCATGACAGAAATATTCGGATCGATCACACTCTCAGCAACACCGACCCCTATAGTATTTGCACTGCCCCCCGGATACAGCACCGGATCATCTGCATTAGTACCGTTTCCAATCCCTGCCACAACAACAACCCCCGACTGAGCGATTCTTTCGAAACCTCTCGTCCACCAGTCCTCATAAGTAGATCCCGAACTGATCGAGACCACATCAGCATCCACGTTTTCACTTTTATAGATATGATTCTGCAGAAAATACCAGAACTCGTAAACATCCAGTCGGCACTTCGGCGCAGCGCCTTCGTAATAAAACTCACCTGGCAGATAGGAAATTTTACCTGAATTATCACCCGCTATAATACTTGCAACAGCAGTGGCATGCTCCGAAACTGAAACATTCACATCTGCAAAACTGTACTGGTTTATTTCAGAATTTAAAAAACACGGATGTCCACTATTCACAGCGAAATCGTTCAGAGGAAAACCATCCTCATAGGTAACAGAGCGGCTTATGACCGCCACATTCACATCCTGGCCGTTTAAATTGGGATCAATTCCCCGCAAATCGTATATTCCGATAAAATCCAGCGCACCGGGCTGTAAATACAGTGAACCCTCCGCATGAGCGATAGAAAAAACTGCAAAGGAAACCGCTAAAAGCTTTGAAATTAGTCTGGGCATAGGCTTTCATTATACATTAACAATGGTAACTTTTCAACTGATCTTTTTCTCAGTCACATTCATTTTTCGGCCATTTCCGACCGCCAGGTAACCACAAAACAGGCAAATTTTGGACGAATTTGCGACCAGGTTAATTAGAAAAAACTTAAAAAGATTACCAATATTGTATAATAGCCTTAAGTCTATAACATATAATGCTTTACAGCCAGGGGATTCGGGCGAATAACGTTGACATCAATCTGATATTAGGGTATATTATCGGAATTGATTAACTTATTTGAAACTGGGAAATTAATATCCGGGAAAGAACATTAAAGTTATGGAAGACGCACCAAGACAAATAGAGAAGTTTGAAGATATGAATATTCTTGATGAGATGAAAAATTCTTATCTGAATTATTCGATGTCTGTTATAGTTTCACGAGCACTGCCCGATGTCCGCGATGGATTGAAACCCTCCCAAAGACGCATCCTTGTGGCAATGAATGACCTCAACCTCGGACCGCGAAGCAAACACCGTAAATGTGCCAAAATCCTCGGTGATACCAGCGGTAACTATCATCCTCATGGCGATCAGGCAACCTACGGAACACTTGTAAGGCTTGGCCAGGAATGGAACATGCGTTATACCATGGTTGACCCTCAGGGTAATTTCGGCTCAATAGACGCTGACCCTCCCGCTGCCATGCGTTACACCGAAGCAAGAATGGCCTCACCTGCAACCGAGATGCTCGAAGACTTAAACAAAGATACCGTTGATTTCGTCCCCAACTATGACGAAACAAGGAATGAACCTGTAGTTCTTCCCGCCAAATTTCCTAATCTGCTGGTAAACGGTACAACCGGTATTGCCGTGGGAATGGCAACCAGCATGGCACCGCATAATGTAGGGGAAGTATGCGACGCTATTTTGAAAGTCATCGATGACCCCAACTGTCCCTTCACTGATCTACTTGAAGTCATGCCCGGG
>CAZITB010000009.1:803-14534 GCA_964542055.1 uncultured Candidatus Kuenenia sp. | reverse complement strand
ATCTGCGGTAGAAAAGGTATAGTAGATGCATACACCACCGGAAAAGGCCATCTGAAAGTTCGAGCCAAAGTTGATTTCGAGGAAAACAAAAAAGGACGAGTCAAAATCGTCATTACAGAAATTCCTTTCCAGGTAATCAAAACAAATATCGTTTCCAAAATAGCTGATTGTGTTCATGACAGTATCATCCCCGAAATTTCAGACGTCCGCGACGAAAGCGATCGCACGGGAATGAGAGTTGTTGTCGAAATCAAAAAAGACGCAGACGAAAATGTCGTACTAAACAAGCTCTACCGGTACACTCCGCTTCAAACCACGTTCACTATTTCAAATATCGCACTTGTAAACAGCAGACCGGAAACTCTCAATATAAAGCGGCTGATCCATCTGTTTATCGAGCACCGAAGAGAGGTCATCAGGCGAAGAAGCAGGTTCCTCTTGAAAAAGGCACGCAACCGTGCTCACATCCTTGAAGGTCTGATCCTGGCAGTCAGTGATATCGACGAAATAATTGATCTGATAAAAAAATCTCCTGACGCACCAGCCGCCAAACTTAATTTGCTTAACAAACCTTTGAAACTTATTGAATCTGCAACCCTGCAGAAGCTGCTCCCTGAACAGTTCTTAAGTGACAGAAAAGGTCAGGATCAATTCCTCACAGGCCCTCAGGCTGATGCGATCTTAACAATGCAGCTGCAAAGATTGACCGGTTTGGAAATTGAAAAACTTGCTAAGGAATACGGCGAGTTAACCGAAGAAATCGCCGGCTACGAAGCCATTCTAAGCGACGATAATTTAGTATTTGATATCATCCGCGAAGACATCTACGAAATAAAAGAAAAATATGGCGATAAACGCAGAACCCAGATCATCGAAGCCGATGAAGATATCGACATCGAGGATTTGATAGCAGACGAAGAAGTCGTCGTAACTGTCAGCCATTCCGGCTACGTCAAAAGGATGCCGATCGATACTTATCGCAGGCAGGGCAGAGGCGGACGCGGCATCATCGGTTCGGACACAAAAGAGGGCGATTTCATAGAACTTCTCTTTATAGCCTCAACACATGATTACCTGATGATATTTACCAACAAAGGCAAATGTTACTGGCTCAAAGTTTACACAATTCCCACACTCACCAGGCAAAGCAAGGGCCGCAGCATAGCCAATCTGGTTCAATTTGATAAAGATGAAGAAATTCGCTCGATCATGAATGTCAGAGACTTCGATGACAGACAACTCCTCATGGCTACAAGAAAAGGTGTCATCAAAAAAACTGAACTCAGTGCCTACGGTAACGTCAGGTCCAACGGTGTTATTGCCATCAAGCTCGATGAAGATGATGACCTTATCGGCGCCGACATAACATCAGGACACGACGAAGTCATGCTTGGAACCCGCGATGGAATGGCAATCCGATTCAACGAAGAACAGGCCCGTTCGATGGGCAGGGTCAGCAGGGGAGTAAGAGGAATAAAACTCCGCAAAGGTGACCAGGTTGTCAGTATGGTAATTGTCAGGGAAGGTTTCTCATTACTTACTGTCTGCGAAAACGGATACGGAAAGAAAACCGATATTGATGACTATCGTCAGCAAACCCGTGGCGGAGTAGGTGTCATTAATATCAAAACATCCAGCAGAAATGGCAAAGTTGTGGCTATGAAAGCCGTAAAAGATGATGATGAACTGATGATGATAACTTCAAAAGGTATTATCATGCGAACCGGCCTCGATCAGCTAAGAAGTATCGGAAGAAACACCCAGGGTGTTAAGCTGATGAGACTCGACCAAGATGATAAATTTGTAGCCATCGAAAGGATCGAAGCCAGCGAAGAAGAGCAAGACGAGTCCCAGGAGTAGTCAATGCCGCCTGCAAAAATAAAATATGATCAGCCTATATATGTTATTTCAGGCAAAGACGATTATCTTATAAGCTCCAAGGCTAAAAAGATTGTCAACTCAGTTTTGGATTCTGACCAGAAGGACATGAACCTTCTCAATTGTGACGGTGATAAAATTTCAGCGGCAGAAGTTTTTGATGAGCTGCGAACACTCTCGTTTAACGGCGGCAAAAGAGTAGTGCTGGTAAAAGATTCCGATAAGTTCATCACTGCCAACCGCCCGCTGCTCGAAAGCTACTTCGATAATCCTTCATCATCTGGAGTTTTGATCCTGCTGGTAAATTCCTGGAAAGCAAATACAAAACTGGCAAAAAAACTTAACAAAAGTCAGCTCATCGAAATTGCTCAGATAAAAGGAAGCAAATTAAACGAGTTCATTGTTCAATACGCCAAAACAGAACATAACAAATCTATTACAACAAACGCTGCTTATGCTCTAGCCGATTTGATCGGAGATCAGCCCGGGCGGCTCGCAAGCGAAATCGACAAACTCGCTGCCTACGATATAGATAAAAAAACTATCGACGTCGAAGATATCACAAGCCTGGTAACAGGCAGCAAACTATACGACGCCTTCAATGTTCTCGATTCCGTAAGTAAAGCAGATGTATCCGCAGCCATTTCAAAATTGAGAAAAATGTTCGCCTCTGACAAATCAGCCGAATACTCAGTTGTCGGCGCATTTGCATATAACTTTAGACAAATGTTCAACGCCAAAGCCATGCTCGAAAAAGGTTACAACGAAGCCCAGGTAATAAAAAAATGCCGAATATGGGCAAACAAAAATGAGTTTATGCAGCGAATAAGAAAAATCAGCCTTGATCGCATCGGTTGGATGCTTGAAGAACTCGCCAAAATAGACTACCAGCTAAAAACCGGCGGCTCGAATGCTTCCATCGCAATGGAACAGCTCATTATCAAATGCTGCATTATAAACAAAAAGGCTCTTTCGCGTTAGACGTAAGTCAAATGACCAATGATCTTCTCTAAAGAAACCTTCGCTCCTGCCATCACGCTGTCTGCTGCACCATAATAAATCGTAACTTCATCTCCTTCAACTATTGCACCGCAAGCAAAAACCACGTTCCCGAAAAAACCTTTAATTTCATAATCAGCTTCAGGCTGCATAATCGGCTCATCCGAAAAAGCGAGCACCTTCGAAGGGTCTTCCAAATCAAGCAAACACGCCGCCAGGCAATAACGATTATCGTGATCTGCCGCATGGTAAATTTCCAGCCATCCCTTATCAGTCTTGATAGGAACGCAGCTTGCCCCCAATCGTGCAGAATCGTACTTGCCGGGCCTCGGAGAAATCAAAGACCTGTGGTTGCCCCAATTTATCAAATCATTGGAGCTGGCGATCCAGATACTCAAAGGACCAAGGTGACGAGGAGCAGGGCGGGTCAATGCATAATAAAGCCCGTTGATCTTTTCTGGAAAAATTACAACGTCAAGATTTTCCGGACAGAAAATAACCCCATGCCTCTTAAATTCCTTGAAATCTTTTGTGGTTATAAGGCTGGTACATATCCCCGCATCACTTACAACTTTGCAGCTGATATAATAAGTTTCGCCAATCTGAGTTATACGCGGGTCTTCCAGCCCAAATGTCTCATACCGAGTCTCAGGAAAAACAGCCGGCTCCCTGTCAACAGTGAAATCTACACCGTTATCACTTCGGGCAATCCTCAAATGAGAGATGCTCGTCAGATAAAGTTTTGCTTTATAAAGAAACGCCCTCGTGTCCAGTATTTCCAGATCGGGATCCCCATGCGGAACTGTCAAATATTCTATCTCACCTGTATCTGGGTTAAGTATTGGGGCCACTTCATTTTCCAGCGACATACCCTTCGGCCTCTCAGCCACACGCAACAGCAGCAAAGTTTGATTTGCAAACTTGATTACACCAGCATTAAATGCACCTACAACCTCGTAATCACTCCTGCTGGGAACAACATCGCCAGGCGTAATAATAGGATTCTGCTCAAAACGATTTACCTCCATAATGCCTCCTTTAATATATTAAGATTTCACTAATATATTATAGGGCTATTTGGCCGAGGCAACAAGTTGTCCTTTGGAATAATCTCGATAAGACTTGAACATCTCATTGAAATATCCGCCTTTTAGCGATTTCACGCTAACAAGTGCGCATCCGATCACATTGGCATTTATATCCCGAAGTTCACGAACTGAACGCATTGCCGCGCCCTTTCTGGTTTTTGTCGCATTGAATATCAGCAAGCATGCGTCAGCTTTTATCGCAAGTATCTTTGCATCAGAAACAAGCAGGGGAGGACCGTCCACAACTACATAGTCGTAACTGACAGAAAGCTGTTTCAAAAGCTCATCCATTTTTTCGCCTTCGAGCAATTCCGCAGGATTTGATGGAACCGGACCGCAATCGATCACGTCAACACCCGATGTGCTGCAATGACGAATGACATCGGAAATATTTCCACCATTAGAAAGATAATTGCTCAACCCTTTGACCTGCTGAGTATTATGAGGCATATCTGCATTGGACTTTGGGAAAATTTCAAGCGATGCAGGCCTTCTGAAATTCGCATCAACAAACACAACTTTCTTGCTCTTGGCTACAAAAGATGTGGCCAGATTAGATGCCACAGAACTTCTGCCTTCACCGCCAGAGCCGCTGGTTACCAGTATTACCTTTTGGCTGGGCAAAAGATTCTTGTCCAGATTTGTACGAAGCTGCCTGTAAAACTCACTCGTAATCGAGTAGGGCAACTCAATAACTGCCCGGGAAGGATCAGATGTCTTTCGAACATCCTTATCTTCAGCCGCATCACAAATCATTCCAAGCAGCGGCAGCTTTATATTTGTAATAATATCTTTTGGAGTACGCAGTTTGTCATTTAAAAACTCGACAAGAAAAGCAAGACCCGCACCAAGCATAAATCCTAGAACAAATCCACCTGGGAAAAATACCTGCCATTTTGGAAAACTTGGTTCCAACGGCGGACGTGCAGCGCCAACTTTTCTAACTTTCGGAGTATCCGGGTCATTAAGCAGCGCCTGAAACTGTTCCATCTGCTTATTGAGAGACTCTAAACTGTCTTTTAACTGATCTCTGTTTGTACGCCTGATATCGTATTCTGCCTTGGCATTTTCCATGGCTTTTAACTGCGAAACCGCTTCTGCCTGCTTTTGAAGCAAAGTTCCTCTCTGGCTTTCCAGGTTCCTTTTCTGATCCATTGCATTTGTAAGAAGCGATTCTCGGTTAACTTTCGCTATTTCAAGATATCTCTCTTCAATTTGTATGTCAATTTGAGCAATGCGTTCCTGCATTTCCCTCACAGCACGGTGATTTTCACCAAGATTGGTTTGTTTTTCCTCAAGCACAGCTTTCAATTGCGCCTTCTGCTGCTTGAGGTTAATCACTATCGGATCCTGCTCAGTCTGAGACTGTGTAACAACATCAACCCCGACTGACTCTACTCGTGCTTCATAAGTTTCAATTCTGGTTTCAAGGTCACTGATTTCCGTCTCCAGGTTGTCAAGCTGTAAAACGATCTGCTGTTCCTTCTGATTGAGAGTGTGTTCAAATTCATCGTCCATACCAAGACCTGTAAATCCTGAACTTGCCCGCCATTCATCAAGGGCATTATTCGCGGTCTGAAGATCTCTCCTTAAAGACCTTTCCTGCTCTGTAAGGTTCGACAGCTTATTTCTAATATCGGTCTTGCTTGATTCTGTCTGACGGTTTACAAATAGATCAACAACAGCATTCAAAATAGTTGCAGATTCTCCAGCACTGGGAGTTTTCATAGAAACCGCGATAAACTGACTTTCACGCTGCGGCGAAGCACCAAAATCCTCTTGGAAAGTCTGAATACCATCTATATGTTTATTATCTAAATCTTTATACCAGTCTGTCTCTCTAACCCTGTCAAGCTGGAGCACATCAACAAACAGTGATTCCTGCTTCAAAAGAGAAGCCATAGAAACACGGAACTGATACAAAGTATCTTTATTAGCCGTCCTGGTCTCTATCTGAAGCGGGTTCTGCCGCTCAGGAGACTCCACCTGCACATAAGTCAGCGCTGTGTATTGAGGTATATACTGCCGGCACAAAAACCAACCCACACCGCCTAACACAAGTCCCAAAATTGTACAAAAGATAATCATCAGCAAATGTCGTTGAAAGATTGCGATAATTTCTTTTGGAGTCATTCCCGCATTTTGACCGCCTGCCATACCCGGATGGGCCATAGGCATATTAGGTAACGGTTTTGACATTGATGCAATTGTTGATCTTGTTAAATCTGCCATATAAATCCATCTCCTTAAAGATGCTACTGATTTCTTAAACTTTCAATTGAACTTTCGATTCTGGCGATATCATTTTCAGACAAAGAACTCTCGTTAACATCAAGAGCCTTCTGATAAGCCACAAGTGCAATTTCCTTATTTCCTAGCTTTTCATTCACAACACCATAGTGATCATAAAAATCGGCAGGTGCGTTCGCAGAAGACTTCTCAAAAAGCTGTTTCGCCATCCCAAGAAGTTCCATTGCATCATTATACTTGTTCATCTTGATAAGCACATAAGCATAGGTATCCATTATACCCGGCTGATTAGGATAAAGCTCCAAAGCCTTCTTAGCATATTCCATAGCGGTTTCTATTTCCATATCTTTGGATGCAAGCAGATAAGCTAAATTATTCAAAACCTCTGCATTATTGGGATTAACTTCCAAAGCTTTTTTATATGCCGCAATCAAATCTCCAAAAAACTCTTCACTCTTTGTATCTGCAAAGGCCTGCTGCAAAGCGGTAATTCTCAATGACTTAAGCTTGTTCTGATTAACCTCAGAATCTTCCAGCGATATCGCCTGATCAATAAAGCCCAGAGCCTTTTTATACTGCTTATTTTGTAAATTAATCGTGTACATGGCAAAATTCAAAGGGCTTGACTGAGGATTCTGGTCATACCGTTGTTCAACCATGCTCTCGGTAACTTCCTCATCGATATTGTTGTTTATAAAATTAATAGAGTTTACAATCAGATGGTACTGATCTTGCGAACGGTCAAAAGCTTTATTCAAAAATTCCTGGCCCGCAGCTTTATCTCCCGATTCATATTTTGCATATCCGATAAACAACAACGAAGAAACCGAAAAATCACTGTCAATATACCTCGACGCAAATGAAATTGCATCGTTGTACTTGCCCTGATCTATCAGTGTATTTAAATAACCGTTGAAAGCGGCAGTATTATTTTCAGATTTATCCAGTTCCCATGCTTTTTCATAAATATCCAAAGCCATATCATAATTTTTGTTTTCATTGCAATACTGGGCATACCTGTTATACCAGAACGGACTTTCCGGTAGATTATTGATCGCTTTTTCATAAAATCTATTAATATCAAGCGAGTTATTGGACTTCCTGTGAACATCTTCAAGCAGCAGCCACGCCATTGTAGGAGCCTGGGGATTTTCAACCGCACTTTCTAATTCCGCGATTGCATTCCTCCGCTGATCGGCCTCAAGGTACGCTCTTGCTAAATTCAAGCGAGTATCAGCAGTAGCATTCAAAGCCTTGCTTTTCTTTAAATCCTCGATCGCCTTTTCAAAATTACCAAGCTCCATATTAATCTTGCCCTTAAGACTCCAGCCTTGAGCATTCGAAGGATCGCTTACCAGTGCTTTGTTTGTAATCTCTAGAGCTTCATTAAGCCTGCTCTTTTTCAAAGACACCAAAGCGTCAAGAAGGTAAAGTTTCGCGTCTGTTTTTCCTCTCGCTTTCAAACTGTCAATCTTACTTTTCGCCTGATCTAACAGATTTACCTCAATATAACTTCTCACCTGCATAAGCTGGCTCTGGAAATTATCAGGGTTAACATCGATCAGCTCTTGAGAATACTTGACAACATCTTCGGCACTGCCTTGCTTTTCCGCGATAAGCAGCAAACCATTCAGAACAATTTCTTCCTTCGGGTCCGCCAGGTAAAGTTTATCAAGAACTTCCTTTGCTTTGGCGTAATTACCTTCCTGATAATAGAACTGCCACAATAAACTTTCATCCTCTTGCAGCAGACTCACCGCTTCATTCGCTCGGCCTGTTTCCTGCAGAAGTCTTGTATACAGCTTTATCGCGTCCTGGTTATCCGGCTCTGCTTTTAAAACCCTCTCGAGTGAAACCTGTGCAATTTCAAACAGCGGCTCTTTGTAGTATTCCGATACCGAACTGGAACTTTCAGTAGCTAACTTTATGGAAAGCAATGCTATCTGAAGGTCATTTTGAACAGCATTCATTTCACGCTGCATGCTCTGCAGTATTGCAATTGCCTTGTCAGGTTCTGTTTCACCGGTAACATCAACATACAACGAAAGCAGCTGGCTGTCATTAGGATTTTGAGACAACGCTCTCTGGATTGCGTTACGAGTCTCGACTGCCTGTTCTGTAGAAACATCATTGCCGATTTTTTCGTTTCTTTGATAAAGTATCAAAGCCAGATTCTTTGAGTATTCACTATTCAAAGGATTGCCTTTGAGCGTCTTCAACGCATCGTTTACCGCCAGTTCGTATTCACCAACTTGAACATTTAATTTACTTCTCAAATAATACAACAAAGAACTGAACGGATTTTCTTCGATACACTTATTAAGCTTTTCGATACCTTTTTGATAATCTTCATTTACGGTATCGATCCTCGCTTTAAACGACAAACCCTGGCACCCGTCAATATTGTATTTCTCACACTCACTTGCAAGCTCTTCCAAACGCTCAACATCTTTTTCGTTCAACGCAATATCAAAAAGATTAACAAGTGCCGTACTGTTATCGGGTTCGATTGAGATCGCTTCTTCAAACTTTTCTACCGCTTTATCTTTTTCTCCAGTCCTAAGATAATACTCACCCAAAGTTAACGACCTCCTAAGCGGATCGCTCAATTCTTCAAAGGCTTGAGTTGTCAGCTCTCGTTGCTTGTCTTGAGAGATATTGGCAGGGTCGGGCTCTTCAAGCTGTTTCAGCTGAACTTTGACTGCTACATTCTCCGGGTACAATTTCGCAAAGATATTTGCCGCTTGTTTGGCTTTTTCAAACTCACCTTTGTTGAAATAGTAATTAAAATAATCGCCGTAAATATTCAAAGGAAGTTTGTCCGGCTGAGTTTCAATTACCTCACCGATAAGATCAAAACGCTCTTGGCTTAGATCCTCTATGGTTTTTTCAACACTTTTCAGTGCCGCCGCACTCTCCTGATCACCGCTGTTAATTTTCTGTTGAAGCCCAGTTGCGGTAACTCGATTCTGTGAAATATTATGCGCCAAAATTGCCGTCCTGCCGATTATTTTATTAGGATCACTTTCTTCAAATCCCGACAGTATATCCTCTGCTTTTTCAATCTGATTCGATGCTACAAGAGCATTAAATTTCAAAACTTCAACTTCATCACTGGAGTCAAAAAGTGTCTCATAGGTATTGATAACATTCAATGCGCTCGATGGTGATATATTGATCAGAACTTTGATAAAATCCAACAAAACGTCAGGCCTTGTCATAAGAAAATCCTGCTGAGAAAGAGCATCATTTATAAATTCTAAAAATAATCCTCTCTCATTCGTATTTTCAAATAATTTCGCCAGATTATATGAAATGAAAGCGTCTGACTCTTCGGCAGTTTTTAACCTTTCATACGCCTTGTATAGTATCACTTTTGCCTCGGCGGTATTTCCTTCCGCAAGGTTATACAAACCATCCCATTTCAAAACAACAGGACTTTCCGGCGAATTTATAATCTGTTTGATTTCATGAATATTTCTCTGGGCTTTCGCTAGATTTTCTTCTTTTTGATTTTCAAGCTCATCTTTCATCGCCAACTCAATATAGAACTGAGCCAACATGCTGTGAATATTGAGTTTTCGCCTTTGATTTGCATTTTTGGTTATGGCCGCTGTCAACTGCGCATCAGGATTTTCCAAAGCTTTTTTACCCATTTCCAGCGCAAGCTCTTTAGCCTCATCATCGCCCTTAATTGTGTACTTATCAAAAGCCAATTTCGAAACTGCCATCAGATAGTCGATTTTTTTAGGTGCAAACTCAGAAGCCTTCTTAGCCATTTTTAACGCCTCAGATTTATTTCCCAATGCGTTGTAGTAATTGGCTAAAGAGTAATAAACTTCCGGAGAACTGGGAAACTTTTCAGAAAGTTCCAGGATTTCAGGTTCTAATGTTTCAAGATGGTCCTTCCCGCCTGTAAATTCGATACTTAAATCATGAATAAAACCATTTGGATCATTTGGATTCTCTTGTATGTATCCTGCTAACACCTCATGTGCTTTCGCTTTGGATTTCTCAACCGCATTGAGAACGCCGGCATCGGCGTCTATATTTCCCAAATCTAATATTGCTCTTGCTAAATAGTTATAATCTTCTGCGGTTGCTTTTCCCTCGGATTCATCAATTCCTTTTTCCATTAATTCAACGGCTTTTTGCAGGGTAACCTTAGAATCCGCAGTTACATTTGCTTTAAAGTAAAGTGCTTTACCTTTAAGAAATCCAAGATACGGATCGCTTTCAATGCCTGCTCTTTGCTTAGCTTCAATAAAATCTGTTATATTTTTCTCAATCTCAGGCCATAAATATAACTCTCCGCTTTCTGCCCGTTTGCGAAGATAATCAATTATATTACGCCGTGCCTCCCAGTTGGTAGAATCGACGGTAACCATCTTATTCCAGCATCCAACAATCGAATCCCACGCATTAACTTGCCTGAAAACTTCGATTGCCTCATTAAGATAGCCAACTTGCTCTTCAACATCTTTAGTATTAGCAAAAGCTGCAACGTAACGACCAGCTGCCTTATGATATTTTTCTACCAGATCATCATTTTCAAGATCGATCGGCTGACCTGAAACTTCTTTCAGGATAGCTTCGGCTTTGGACACGTGTCTGGAAGGGCTTTTCCTCCAGGACTGCAAAAATAAAGCAGAACCCAGCAAACCCACCAATCCGATAATTATAACTAAACCGATAATTGCTACTTTTTTGTTTATTTGAGCCATTGATTCCTCAGAAAAATTGTAATCTAATCTTTGTTTTCTTTATTAGCTTTGTCCCAGTCAGGCCAATGATCTTTTTCCAACAGCGGCACCAGAACAGGTAAAAGTTTTTCACTTGCCTTTACTGCTTCACTTTGTGAGGGGAAAACCTGGGTATTCATTGGTGATCTATTGTAAAACTTCCATTCCACTTTCGAAAAATACGAATACCGACTGAAAAGGTTCGCCTGCAAATATCCACGACAGCTGTCACGGTTGCCGGCATAATGTCCATTTACTTTGAAAAAATAGAAAACATTGAAATTCACATTGGACCAGGCCGCCCCGGACTCTGAACCAAATCGCAGGCTTCTAACCGGAATTTCCTTATTTCCAAACTTTATTTCCAAATCTTCCGTCCCCATTCGTTGATTGCCGCCGCCGGTATAGCATTCTTCCGGAACATGAGGAACCTGGTCAGGTTTGCCGGTATAATAAGTTATAAACAGCGAACAATAACGCGTTGAACTGTCAACAGGCTCCCGTGTATCTTCCAGTTCCCACTGTATATAATCGGTGGTCCCAAGAGCCTCTTCGATCTCTTCATTATGGATCTTCATCTCATGAACTACTTTATAAGGCCCAAGAGCTTCTTTGTTTATATCATCAAGCGGCTCTTTCAAAGGCAAAGGCAGTTTTATAAAATGGACGCCAAGCCTTTCTATAAGTACGGGCATCCCGATTACCGCCGCCGACAGCGTAATCACGCAAAGTATAAACGGAAGTTGCAGATAATTTTTCTTAAAACTATTCATTACTGCTCCCAACAGTCGTTTTTTTCCTGACTATAATTTCTTCCTGCTGGGCAGTGGATGCCTGTTTTTCATCTACAAACAAATTAGACATAAACCAAGCCAGCCCGCCATAAAGGAAAAACGCAAGCGGCAGCATTGCAAATCCCAGCGCATCATGATAAATACCCTGGGCGTACTTAGGATCGATCAAAATGTATATAAATCCCGTTACAGTAACACGCACTATATTGCAGAAAACAGCGATCGGGATAGTACTAAGCAAAAGAATAACCCTCTGCAGCCAGTGGCGCTTATGCAAATACGCCATCGCAACACCCAACGCCACAAACGCCATCAAAAGTCTCATACCGCTGCATGCCTCCGCCACATTCAATGAAGGCTCAAACGGTTCGCCCTTATAAATAACATCGATTATAACTCCCCGGGCTGTCGCTTCGATACCGCTTACCATGTTCAGCAAACCTGCCGCGATATTAGAAGCCCAAATCCTCATCGGAATAGTTATCGCTTTATAAATCCTGTCCGGCAAAGGAATTGCAAAACCCAAATAAAGAATCGGCAGCCAGGTATATTTTAAAACTTTAAAACCGCCCAATAGTAAAACAATCCCGATCAGCATTGGGATCATCAAAACCGAATACAGCACACCGAAATGAATCTGTACCGCATTCAGAACATAAATCGCTATAACTCCCAGAATTAACACCAGCCCAAGATAATTCGGTTTGGGTTTTAAGTTGAGAATCTCTTTTTTATTTTGATTGAGAAAATAAAGCGAAAATAGCGGGATCAAAAAACCATGTGACCAACTCGGATCGTTCAGCCACAGCCTCAGCATCGAATGATAAATTTGATTCCAGAACAGAATCACGAACAAAGCAGCTATTATCGCCGCTTTAATAAATGTATGTATCGACAAAGAAAACCAGCTTGGATTGCTGGCTTTTACTTGCACATTAGCTTGTTTCGCAAAACGATCTTCCATAACGTCTATAATTTCAACTAAAATGGCAAAGGATCATCGAAAGTGAAGTCCTTATCAACAAAATTTCTGTCATAGACAAAACCGAAGCCGTATGTCGCTCTAAATGCATTTCTAAGTACCGCTGCAAATCTCGACGTCGGAAGTGTTCCAACATTAATAGTATCATTTTCCTTAATGAAGAAATCTGGCTGCAAACCTTTAGCGATCTTAGCAAGATCAACCATTACAATCTGCTCCCTGTCTTCACCAATCCTTCTACGTACCTCGACCCTCGACGGTTCAGCCAATTGTCCCAAACCGCCCGCCGCCCCGATCGCCTGCATCAACGTCATTGGACGTCCCGTCAAATCAACATAGCCTTGACGATTAACATTACCCATAACCACTATTTCACCAACAACGTTAAATGGTACAGTTATTATATCTCCAGGCCTGACAACTACGTTATATCTCGGGTCAACGCCCAATCTACGTACAGGCACACGAATAACTCTTGTCCGGTCAGCTTCAATACCTTCGGGCACCTCAACTTCAATTCCTTCAAATGCATTTTCCCTCTGATCTGCGTATCGATCCTGCTCAACCGATTCATCTTCCACTTCAACAGCTTCCCATCTGCCATCCCGAAAAATCCACTCTGTCCGGCTAGGCCGCCGCTTTTGAACGGTCTCCTGCTGTAAAGGTTCAACAACATCTACAATTTCTTCATCTTCCACCCCGATATCATCCCCAACCGCCAATTGCTTCAATTCCCTGTAATCAGTGTCATTTGACGCGGTTATAACAACACTTTCATCATTTAGAAGCTGTTTTTTGCCATTTTTACTCGTATGCGGTGCGATAATATCTAAAAGCTCGTCTTCGTTATTTTTCTTTGACGGCTCAATCGGAGTCAATTCAATCTCTTCTTCAGGAAATACCTCTTCCGGCAGTTTGCGCTTAGCCGAAGCTATCTGCTCTTTCGTTTCATAACGTGTTATATAGATATAACTTACGTTAAATTGACGCGGAGAACC
>CAZITB010000009.1:0-793 GCA_964542055.1 uncultured Candidatus Kuenenia sp. | reverse complement strand
GAACCCGCCTGGGCCAATGCATCAGCAAGCCTGTATGTGTACCTGGGTAGTAAATACCGCCCGGGCCGCGGCAAGCCCTCGCCCAAAATGGTAAAACTCCTGCTTGGGGCTTGTTCTGTTTGAACTGTTACTGAAGGAGTTCTTAAGATTGTGGGCGATAATATTTGCTTAAGTTCTTCTTCCAGCTGCATTTCTGTCAATCCTGCGGCTCGTACATTTCCAACCTCAGGAATAGAAATATTGCCCGATTCACTAATTTCAAGCGTTTGCTGGTAAGGAATTCCTTCTTCAAGCAATTCGAAAATTCTAACTATGATCACGTCGCCGGGGCTTAGAACATAATCCTGCTCTAGCTCAATCAAATCGATCGGCTTAGGATCTTCGGCATCTACAAATTTCGGCTCTTCTTCTTCCGCAACCCCTAATGAATCAAGTATAACAGTAATAACAGGGGTAGGGCGGAACCGTCCTATTTGAATTGGATCAAGAGGGTCTCTTTCGCAGCCGCTAAGCCAGAAGAAACCACTTATCAAAAGGACAAATACAACTAAAACGCTGATTCTGGACATTAAATTAATTTCCTTAACATTGGGCTATTCACAATCTTTATTTTTTGTACCGAGAACCTTACTTTTATCGGCTTTTTCTGCCATATCGAATTAACTTCAATATAACTCTCGTCAAAATAACAACTTGGCTTTAGGAAATAAACCTTAATTGGAATTTTAAATCAGACTTATCAGATTGTTGCATATACTAAAAAAACTCTCTTTTGTTCAGCTTAAAAACCCAA
>CAZITB010000008.1:31594-38336 GCA_964542055.1 uncultured Candidatus Kuenenia sp. | reverse complement strand
CATATTTAAGAACCTTTTTGATTGTATTATCAACTGGCTCAATTCCTGTGTTTGCAGTGTAGAAGGCTTTTGGCATTTTCTTTTTGAATTTCCAGAAATTTTTCTGCCTGATAACCTTGTCCTTAAAAACATGAACCGCACGAACATACTCACGCCAACCGAGAATCTGGCGCACATATCCTTCCAGGCTGTTTAGTGGGATATCATGTTTTCTAGCATAATCGCTTGCCATGCAAAGTACCATATTGGGTGTCAGCAAACCAATATTCAGCGATGAACTCATCATAGAATGAAACAAAAACGGCTCATCTTTAACTATCGCGTCCTCGTAATCGCCGAAATATCTGAACTTATCTTCCAGGAAATACTCGAACCACCTCCATGCTTCGCTGTAAGTGACCGGAAATATGAAATTATCGTCCCGCCCAGGGTTGTCAGGAAAATAGTCATTTACATACAGTTTCGCTTCTTCGACATAACTGTTTTTGAAGCTTTTTAATCTACTGACTTTAATTTTCTTATCGAACGGTTTTCGGTTTTCAATATCGAAACTCCATTTGCCGCCGACGGGTTTTTCATTTTCAACTAAGATACCATAGTGTTTTCTCTGATTGATATAGAATTTCTTCATTGAATATTTTCGCTTGTCTGCAAACAACTCAAAAACCCGTTCCTTGTCGGTAATAAACAAAGGCGATTCCAGGATGTTTATATCGAAACTTTTCCTGTCGGCGATATTATCAATAAGCCGTTCGATCGCGAAATCCTCAGGCTCATAAACGGTAATCTGGTCTTGTTTTTTATTAGAAAGAAACTCTTCCAAAAACCCGGGGACGGTTGCGCTTTGAAAATCGAAATACTTTACAATTTTTCCCTTTTGCTCGAGGTAGTATTTATATGCCTGCATCGAGGCACGGTGAAGTATAAGCTTATTTTTGCAAAAATTGAAGTCCAGAAAAAATCTCGGGTCTTCGATCATAACCACATGAGTGGCTTGTTTGATAGCATCTTCGTCCGAAAAAAGCTGATTCGGAAAAAGTATTATGATTTTCTTTTGCTCAGCCATTTACCGCCCATTAAATTGCCCTCAATTAAAATTCATTCAAGTAAGGGTTATTACGTTTTTCATATTCAATAGATGTAACATCTCCATGCCCGGGATAGACCCTGGTCTCAAGGGGCAAATTTATCAGCTTTTCGTTTATACTTTCAATCAGTTGTCTATGGGCCCTTTGCTGGTCATATCCTGGAAAATCGGTCCGGCCCACAGAACCAGCAAACAATGTATCGCCTGCAAAGAGGACCTTTTCATCTTTGAAATACAGGCATATACCGCCCGGTGTGTGGCCTGGAGTTTCCAGAACATCAAAACACATATCCGCCAGGCAAATCTCATGGGGATGATCGATAATTATATCTGCGGGTTTCGCCTGGATCTCGACATCAGCCATCGTAGATAGATTAAGGTCAGCCGAAGTAAGCATATCCGCATCATTTTTATGTATCACAATTTTCATGGATGGATAAATTTCATGTACTTGCGAAATTCCCGCAATATGGTCCGCATGGCCGTGAGTGCAAATCACCGCTACCGGATCCAATTTATTATTTTCAAGATATTCGATAAGCGGGTCAACATCGAGCCCTGTATCGATTATCAAACATTTTTTAGAATCCTTCTCTTTCCTGATTACATAACAATTATTCTCATAGGCTCCAAGGACAAGCTGGTCAACTATCATTTTTCAATCCTTTCCGGTACTTATTTAATATACAATCGCCGCGTATCCTACGCTTTCATCGCTTAACTGATTAAATTTATCTTTCATTATATCATTGCTGTGTTCATGCGCCAAAAGTCTGCCGGATTTCTTTCCTAAGGCTTTGGCAGCAGAAACAGTTGCGGAGACCGCCCCCGGCCCGCACGAATTATGCTTCATTAGCGAATTTCCCAGAAGCTCTTGCTCATTCATCTCCAGGGCATCGTTAATAATTGCCATATCATTGACATCTTTGGCCCACTTGATAGCGCCTTGGCCGCTGCCCTGTTTTTCAAATCCGTAACTCGGACCGTAATGTGTCAGATCCGTAGAACCTATAAAGATTATCTTCTTATCTGAATTTTTCACGATATCAGCTATTTGCTTTCCGCAAGCCACTGCATCTTCGATAGGGGGCACAAGGACCGGAACAATTTTAGCTTTTGGAAACAGGTACTGAATAAATGGAATTTGAACCTCGATACTATGTTCAAAAGTGTGTTCACGCCTGTTGGCTCTTATTTCGGGGCATTTTTGCAGTATCTCTTTGGCAATCATCTCGTTAACTTCGATCGCACCCATCGGAGTTGTCCATAATCCCCTGTCAAAAATTATATTCTGAGTGACCTGGCTGTGTGCTGCCCCGAAAATTATAAATGTATCCACATTTTGATGTGACTGTTTGATGCTGTTAAAGGCCATAGCTGCTAACGAACCGCTAAAAACCCATCCTGCATGGGGAACTATTGCGGCCGAAATATCACTTGGCAAATCATCGGGTAATCTTCTTTCGTCGAGATACTGTTGAATCTCCGAGATACATTTCTCTTTATCTGAAGGGTAAAACTGCCCCGCAACTATAGGAACTCTATTAAGCATATCGCTTCCTTTCAAGCTACCTATTGCAAAATATAATTTTTTTGATAAACTCCAGTCGTATATAAATATTCTATTGCATTAGTGAGGACAAAGCAAATGGTATCAGTCAAAAAAAATTCATCCGTAGCAATCGTTATGGGCTCTGACTCTGATTTAACCACGATGCAGGCCTGTATCGACATGCTCAAAAATTTCCAGATCAACCCTCAGGTCAGGGTAATCAGTGCTCATCGCACGCCGGGGGCAGCCGCGGAATTTGCGCAAAGTGCTGCTGATAATGGAATTAAGGTTATCATCGCCGCCGCGGGAATGGCCGCTCATCTTGCCGGAGCAATGGCTGCAAAGTCGCATTTGCCGATAATAGGTGTTCCGATGCAGGCTTCGCAGGGCCCAAACGGAATGGATGCACTTCTCAGCACGGTACAGATGCCTCCGGGAGTTCCGGTTGGCACGATGGCAATCGGTAAAGCCGGAGCCAAAAACGCGGCAATTTTCGCGCTGCAGATTCTGGCACTTTCTGACGATGGTGCAAAGGCCCAGCTTTTGGATTTCCGTAAGAATCAGACCGAAAAAGCCATCGCCAAGGACGCCGAAGTACAGAAAATGTTTGAATAGCATGTGAAATCGAAAGAAACAGTAGGGGCTGCTCACGAGCAGCCCGCTTTTTGCGCATCCGATCTCATTGCTGCCGCAATTGAGTTTTTTTGTTTTCTATACCTGGATTTGGTCGAATCTGTCGAGTTGTTCGGTGCACAGGCTGGACCATGTTTCCATTTCGCCGGCGACTTGTTTTAACTGATCGATGCTCATAAATTCCAGCTGGGTTATCATCTGCTCGCGGCGGCTAACCTGCTTCTCATCAAGCGACCAGTAATGCACAACGCCCAGATGCACCTTGCCGACCTCGTTGGAATCGTCATTTAAAAGTGCGACGATTCTGTCGGTGTGGCTGCATTCGACGTGGACTTCTTCTTCGACCTCGCGCTCAACCGCGGTAAGGTATGTATCATATAAATTGCCGAACAGCGGCATGTCATCGACGGGGTTGATGTGTCCGCCAATGCCGATTGAACGGTTGCCCACCAGGCGTTTTTCGCCTGCGCGTTTGCCGCGGACATAGGTTAGAAACTCGCCGCCGCAGCCCATAATAACATAAGGGATGATCTGTTTGTAATCGGGGTTGGTTTCGGCTTCGGTTCGCAGCATAAACTGCGGGTTGCCGTTTACAAAGATTTCCTCGATATATTTATCGGTATCGAACTTTAGCCCGTGAAAACTGCCAAGCCGGTCAAAAACTTTTCTCTCTATCACTAAAACTCTCTCATCAGGTTGAGCCATTACTAAACTCCGTTTCTAATCTTTACTAATTTTTAATTCTAATTTACCGCTTCGACATCGGTTTCGGATATCCTGTCCAGTTCGAGGTCGAATTTGTCAAGCTGCGACTGGCCTTGCTGGTACTGGGCGTTTGTATTTCGCAAATGTTTGCCCATCAACTCCCATGTAAGGACGAAATCTGAGAATTTGCCGCGCAATGTGCTGAGGCCCTGGCGAATTTCGGCGGCTTGTTTTTCAATCTGTAAACCGTGGAGGCCCATGACGATCGTCATAAGATACGCATAGCAGACATTTGGTGAAACAGGTATCACCTTTTTCGAAAGAGCGTATTCGAGGATATCGACCGTATCGCCTTTCTGGCGGATAACCGTTTCGTAGTAAACGTTTTCAGCCGGTATATACATAAGCGCGAAATCAAGCGTTCCTTCGTTGGGGCGGATATACTGGGATGCGATCTTGTCGATGTGTGCCTTGACATCCCGCTGAAATGCCCGCCGTAATTTTGCCAGTTCGCCGACATTTTCGGTACTTGCCATCGCTTCAAAACCGGGCAGGGGGAACTTGGCATCGACCGGCACGGAATATTCGGGCATCTTTATCAGGGCATCGACCTTTTTACCGTCGGCAAATTCGTACTGAAGTTCGAATGTCCCGGCGGGCAGGATATTTCCGAGCAGGTTTTCCAGCGACCACTCGCCAAGCTGGCCGCGCATTTTCGGGCTTGCCAATATATGCTGGAGTCGCTTGACATCGGTTCCTAGCTGGATCATCTGCTGATTTGTGCCATGGAGAACGCCGATTTGCCTTTTCAGGTCTCCGATGGTTTCAAGGTTCGACTGCAAAGACTTGCTAACGCTTTCCTGGCCTGACTGCATGTTTTTGGAAAGAGAATCTTTTAACGCTTCCTGCATCTGGCGATTGCATTCGAGCGAATTGTTCATCATTTCCAGTTGTCCGGCTTGTCTGGCGACATCCCTTCGCAGCGCGGCATTGACCGAGGCGAGCATTACAAGCAGCCCAACCGAAACCGCCGCGAGAATAATTATACCAACTTCCATGTGATAACCTTAATTGAACTAAAACCGAACCCATGATAAACGCACAAGGCGAAAATGTAAATCAAAAACCCCCGTTCCCAGCCAATTAGCTGATTATTTAGACCAGCTGAACAAGCTCATAGCTGTTTTTCTCTCTTGTAAAACCGTTTGTCACTTTGAGTACTTTTGGCTTTCCAAATGAAAATTTTCTCCCGATCTTCTGGATATCATTTACACGGTTGTACCCAAAGCAGAATTTACCCGCTTGTTCATGGGCCATTTGCACAGCTTGATCAAGATTTTTACTTTGCACTTCCACATCTAAAAGATAAACATTTTTGAAATCTTCGGATTCCATTTTTATCTTATAAATATTCATAATCAGCCTCCTTTGCCAACTTTATAATATAAATAATAGCATATTATAGGACTACAAGTAAATGGATAAAACGAAATTCTAACAAATTAGTTCAACTATAGGCTAAAGGAATGATCAATTTCGCGGTATCAGTCTAAAACGTGCTCTTTCGGGCCTTTTTACCGGCAATATTTCGCCCCTGCGGACGTATTCCATGGGGAAATTATATTCCGGTGATCTTGTTACCAGTTCCTTGCGAGCATCGTCGCCCTGAATTTCAAGCAGCAGCTTGTATTTCTGGCTGTTATAATCCTGATATGCTTCTTCGGTAGCTTTTATCTGGATGGTCGATGTGAAATCGCCTGGATTGTCGATCACTACGATATACTGCTCTAGAATATCCGGGCTAACAACGTATCCAAGCGAGCCCTGAACTGGTTTGTCCAGCAGGTTAAGACCATCTTCGGGCAACTTTATCTCTACCGGCGTTTCGCTGGTGCGGACAACACCGGGAACAAATTCAATGAAAGGTTTTATTGCGATAGCTTCTTTTCTTGCCCTGATTATCTGGGGAACGGTCATTCTGACATAGGCTCGAAGCATCAACCCCTGCCACTCGGGCGGCACACGCATTTTTATCTGTTGGGGATTTATATCGGCATTTTCGATCGGGATATTGTTTTCGTCCAGCGGTACCACCTGGAGCCGTTTTTCGACAAGCTGAGTTGCCAGAACCTGCACATTTTCGATGGCAGTTTCGGTAACTTTCAAGCCGCGTTTTCGCAATTCCTGATTTTGGCTCAAAAACTGCGTCAGCGGCACGGTATATGGACTATCGGAATCCACAAGACCAAGTTCATCCGGGTCCAGTTCAAACCGCAGTTGAACAAGACCTTCTGCAATATCTCGCTTTAATTCGGCTATTCGGATGGCCGGGCCTTCGATTTTTATCTGTTTTAGGGGCAATTCAGTTGCGTTATTGCTGACAAAACGCACCCATAAGCCGGGATCCGCTGCTTGGGATATGTGAAGAACCGCTGTTGAATCACGGTAAACTTCATCCTGCGACAAGTCTGCCCAGACCCAGATCAGCATTGTTATAAACAACACCAGCAGGATTTTTTTTACCATATGCGAGCTATCCGCATCTGAAATTTCATTTCTGTTTTTTATCATCGGAAATACTTTGATCTTTTTCTCTTATTTCACTAACCACCGGACCTGCTTCGATCAAACCCGCTGTAAGGTATCGTCTTAGCTGATCTTCGGGAATATTCCTTATTAAATGGCCGTTTATCGCCAATGAAATTATGCCGGTCTCTTCGCTTACCACAATTACGGTCGCATCGGAACTAGTGGTTACTCCCATC
>CAZITB010000008.1:3494-31584 GCA_964542055.1 uncultured Candidatus Kuenenia sp. | reverse complement strand
CATCGCCGCCCGGTGCCTTGCACCTAAATTGCCGTCTTCTACGGTTCCGCCCTCTGCAAGGGGCAGCTGAACACGTGCAGCCACAAGCCGGTCGCCCTGGATTATTACCGCCATATCGTGAAGCGGTGTTCCGGGATAGAAAATCGTCTTTATAAGGTCGGAAGTTACCTTCGAATCTATTCTTACGCCGGTTTCGATAAATTCACGCAATCCGACCTGTTGTTCAATCACGATTATCGCACCGGTTCGGGACTGTGAAAGCTGGGTAACAGCGGCAATTATCTCCTCAACGGTACGGGTAAGCTGCTGTGAAGAGCCGCGAATCCAGCTTGTCTGGCCGATCCTTATTAATGCGCGGCGGATTTCCGGCTGAAACGCAGCAACGGCGATTATCAATATTGCAATCAAGAAACCTTTATAAAGGTATTCGAGCCGGTCGAACTGGTATCTGCGGACTACCAGGTTCAAAATCAGCGTGCCTGCGAATAATACGAATATAACACCCCTGAAAAGCCTTTCGCCCCTTGTACCTTCGATGAAATTGACCACCCAATAGACTATCAGCCCAATCAATAATAATTCCACCGCCACTACCCATGTAGGGTACTGGCCGATTCGGATCAGATAATCTCTAACAATATCCCACAACCTTTTACTCCGTTTCTAATCCAAAGCTTCAAAAAACATTTAACGAACTACTTTGTCAGTAAGTCTGCTTGGACGGTCAACCAGCATGAAAGCTTCAAGGTCATCATGAAGTGCTTTAATATCGGCATCGTAAGTCCGGATACGCTGGCGGCGAGCTTCAGCGGCTGTCTGGCCCTGACCTGCGCAACCGGTTATCTGAAACAGACTTACAACAAGCAACAATGATAACAAAATGTATGAAAACAGCTTCATAATACACCTCAATTTCTTAAAAAACAAAGCCAACCGCTTATAATTACTTATTTTAACGCAAACAGTTTCGCAATTTTACCAATTTCATACACATATGTCAAAATTTTTTAATGAACCGTCTTTTTTTTGGAAAATTGGAAAATTATTATCAACAATCAGGCCTGTGCTGCGCCATTTATATAGAGAGTTTTATAAAAGGGCAAAAAAGCTTGTTTTTTGGACAAAAAAAAGGAGGTGATGCGTATGATTGTGTAAAAAAATAAAAATATCTTTAATTAATTTTATGTTTTAGTTTATAATTTAGGAGCAAAAAATGAGAAAAATAGTATTATTGTGTGTTTTAGTTCTGTCAGTTGCAAATTCCATGTTTGCTTGTAGCTTGGGCGCTAACGGAGGCAGCTCGTCAGGCGAGTGTGGATGTTTCAATGATACCTGCACAGGGACTGTAAAAACTTTATATACTTATAGTTGCGCAGGAAATTGTGCTTGCGGAACCTGCGGTGCCGATCAAGACATTGACGTTGTAGTTCTCGGTAAAACTACATATCCTTGTGAAGGAACTTGCGGTAATTGTAGCCTTGGTGAACCAATAGATACATTTATCACTATAAAAGGTTGTAGTTGTCAATAGTATATTAACCGGCAAAACGATGGTCGTTTTGCCGGACTTTTTTGAAAGGAAAATTATGCAGCACTCAGACCGATTTAAATTGAAAGCTTTGTTTTTTTTCTTCGTGGCAAATTGCGCCTTAGGATCAGAGCCACTAAATGACATCAGAAAAGCGGCTTTGGAAGATGCCTACGAATTTAACTCAGCTAAAATAGTATATGTACAGGATAGCATTCATTCATTCGATGAAAACTCTGCAAATGAATTTGCGCAACTTCACAATGACCTAAATCTTGCAATAGTTGAAAAAATTAATACGACTATTAAAAAAAAGGTGGATATTACATTAGATAAAAACCAACAAAGATTTAAAATGGAATCCACCGACTTGAGAGACATCGATAAACTGCTGGATGAATATGAGCTTTCAAATTTTTATCTTGTTAATATTGTAAAATCAAGTTCTATTCTAAGGCAAAATGAATATACTTTAAATCATTTTGGTAAAACTAAGGAAAAAGCAGGTACTTTAACAGTTTTGAATTCATTAGACAATATTGATAACTATCTCAAACTCGTCAAACTAGGTACCATCGAAGGTGAATGGATAAATAATGAAAGTGACATACAGTTTGAAGTCTTAGAGAATAAACAAGAAAAAGCTCTTTTGAAAATCACGTCTTCTTTAAAAAACCAGATTCATCGACATGAAATAATTTGTGACCCTGAAATAGATTTTAAGTTTTTGAATTACAAATTATATAGTCATGATAATCTTACCAGAGAAATATCTGCTTCAGATTATAGAATGACAGATGGTGTTTGGTTTCCTTTTTCGTATAAAGAAATTCGATATAAAAATGGTGAAGTAGTCTTTCAAGTCAACAGAGAGTTTGAAAAAGTAGATTTAGGTGCGGAAATCAATGAAAATGATTTTACAATGCAAGTTCCCAAAGGCACTTATATTGTTGATACTATTTTGGGGGGTCCCATTGAACAAATTGAAAAAGACTGTGTTTATACAATCGTAAATATCCAGAAATATCTAATTGAAAGATTTGCTAACTTAAATGAGATAGTCGACACTTGTGTTACTGACACTGTCAATTCAAGTAGTTCCGAACTTTTTATACCTTCACTAGAGTTTGGAGTAAAATACGAGAAACCATATGTCCTTGATTTGGACAAATTCGAGTTGATTCCGTTTAAAAAGACAGATCAAAGTAAGCAGTTATCGAATCAAGTTAATGGTGACGTAGCATGGGATGGTAAATTGATTCTTTTGTCTGAAACAAGCGTAAAGCCCTCAAAAAATTTAAGTTATAAATATACAAAGATGGAAGAATTTAGCATTATTGAATGGACTGATGACCATGTTTTTCCATCTCAACTTGTTTTGACGACTGCTAAGAACCAAAAGTATATATTTACGATAAAAGAGAAAAAAGCTGATGGAATAGTTGTTAGCTGCCAGAGAATTTGATATAAAGTCAAACCCAGCGAGCTAATCGCCGATTAGCTGGCAGATGACTGTCCGGTTTCTGGGGCGGGTGTCGAACTCGACAAGAATTACCTGCTGCCTGGTGCCAAGGGTCTTGCCATAAAACACCGGTACCGCCAGTGATGGACCGAGCAAGGAGGGTGCGAATGGCTGTTATCGTCATGCCAGGTTTGCTCGTGGAGATAGGTTTATTTTTTGTCGCGAATCGCTCGAAAGCGTCATTTAAATCTTTTTAACCAGCCGGGGGATAGAGCATATACTATAATTAAGTGATAATCAAGCCTTGACTAATACGTTTAAAAAGGTTAATCTCTGGCTAAGTTTAAATCTACCCGGAAAGATTAATTAACCCAGTTAACAGCGATAAAGTTGAAAGGAAAGACGATGTTCACAACAATAATTGATGTAAATGCAAGAGAAATCATGGATTCGCGAGGCAATCCGACCGTTGAGGTCGATGTGCTGCTTGATGACGGGTCATTTGGCCGCGCGGCGGTTCCATCGGGTGCAAGTACCGGTGCTTATGAAGCGGTTGAGCTTAGAGATACCAAAGCCAAACGTTACATGGGCAAAGGTGTGCTGACGGCGGTTAAAAATGTAAATGAAATCATAGCTCCTGAAATTCTGGGCATGGACGCGATGGCTCAGGAAGAGCTTGACTATACAATGATCGAACTGGACGGAACCAAGAACAAGGCCAAGTTGGGTGCTAACGCGATATTGGGCGTTTCGCTGGCGGTTGCAAAAGCTGCCGCGGCTTCTGCGGAACTTCCGCTTTACCGTTATCTTGGCGGATGCAACGCGAATGTTTTGCCGGTTCCGATGATGAACATCTTAAACGGCGGAAAACACGCTGACAACAATGTTGACTTCCAGGAATTTATGGTAATGCCGGTCGGTGCGAAAAGTTTCCCCGAGGCATTGCGGATGGGTGCTGAAGTTTTCCATACTTTGAAGAAGGTTCTTTCTGGTAAAGGTTACAATACCTCGGTTGGTGATGAGGGCGGATTCGCTCCTTCGCTCAAAAGTAACGAAGAGGCGGTTGAAGTGATCCTTGAAGCTATAAAGAAAGCCGGCTATAAGGCTGGTAAACAGATCGCGATCGCGCTTGACCCGGCTTCTACAGAGATGTGGGACGACCAAAGCAAGAGCTATAAATTCTTCAAATCGGCTCCGAAGAAGAAAGTTTCTTCTAAGCAGATGATCGATCACTGGAGCAAGTGGATTGACAAGTATCCGATTATCAGTATCGAAGACGGCTTGGCAGAGGATGACTGGGACGGCTGGAAGGCGTTCAATGATAAGGTTGGCGATAAGTGTCAGCTGGTCGGTGATGATCTTTTCGTTACCAATACCGAAAGGCTTAACAAAGGTATCAAGATGGGTGCGGCTAATTCGATTTTGATCAAGCTCAACCAGATCGGTACCCTGACCGAGACATTCGAGGCGATCAATACCGCTAAGAATCACGGGTTTACCGCGATTATGAGCCACAGAAGCGGCGAGACGGAAGATTCGACGATTGCTGATCTTGCGGTTGCGACCGGCGTTGGCCAGATAAAGACCGGTTCGGCTTGCAGAAGTGATCGTGTTGCCAAGTACAACCAGCTGCTGAGGATCAATGAAGAACTCGGCAGAGCGGCAAAATACGGTTGTGCACCGTTTATTTCTTAGTTTGAATTTTGGCAGAGGCGCTTTGGGCGTCTCTGCTTTTTTATTTTTTGCCGGTGAGGGTTGATGTTGAATGAACGCCGATTCGACAATTAAAAATATTTTGTTTGTGGTTTTTTTTGGGGCGGGGATATGTTCGGTGTTTTTTTCGATCCTTTGTGATGAGATTCTCAATTATTACCAGATAAAGATAAGCCGGGAGCAGACCGCGGCGACGATCGAGGAAATTGTCGAGATGGACCGGCAGACGAGTGAGCTTGTAAAGGATATCGAGGAAAATCCCGAAATCGTTGAAAGGCTTGGTCCGTTGAAGTTCGGAACAGAACCCAATCATCCCAACGCGATCGAGATTCATTTGAGGGAAAGCGAGCTGAGGGAAGTTCAGGAAATTATCGAGCAAAAGCGGCTTACCAATCAGAGTCAAACCGAGATACCGCTGCTGGTCAAACGATGTGTTGACCCGACGATAAGGCAGATACTTTTTTTTGCAGGTTCAGGATTGATACTTGTCTCGTTTAGCTGTTTTCGAGTAAAGCCTAAAAATATTTGATTATAGATTATCTTCTTCGAGGCGGGTTTTGAGGTATTTTGCGGTGTAGCTCTGGTCGAAGCCGTTGTGTGCGATTTCTTCGGGGCTGCCGGTTGCGATGATCTGGCCGCCTGCGTCGCCGCCTTCGGGACCCAGGTCGATGATGTAATCGGAAATTTTTATCACGTCGAGATTGTGTTCAATAACCAGTACCGTGTTGCCCAGGTCGCAGAGCCTGCGGAGTACGTTTATCAAGTTGTGGATGTCGGCAAAGTGCAGGCCGGTTGTCGGTTCGTCGAGTAGATACAACGTGTGGCCTGTTGAGGGTTTGCCCAGTTCGGATGCAAGTTTTACTCGCTGGGCTTCGCCGCCTGAGAGTGTTGTGGATGCCTGGCCGAGTTTCATATAGCCCAGACCGACGTCGGAGAGTGCCTTTAGCAGGCGGACGATCTTGGGGAAGTTGGCGAAAAATTCGAGCGATTCTTCGACGGGCATGTCAAGCACATCGGCGATGTTTTTGCCTTTGTAGGTTATCTGGAGCGTTTCGGGATTGTAGCGGGAGCCCTTGCACTGGTCGCATGTGACGTAAACGTCAGGCAGAAAGTGCATTTCAATTTTTTTGGTACCCTGGCCCTGGCAATGTTCGCAGCGGCCGCCCTTGATATTGAAGCTAAAGCGTCCGGGCTTGTAGCCGCGGATCTTGGCTTCGCGGGTTTTTGCGAAAAGCTGGCGGATGAGGTCAAAGACGCCAGTGTATGTGGCAGGGTTCGATCGCGGGGTTCGGCCGATTGGTGACTGGTCGATTTCGATTACCTTATCAACGTTCGAGGTGCCGAGGATGGATTTGTGTTTGCCGGGTTTTTCTCTTGAACCGTAGAGTTTTCGCTTGAGGGATTTTAACAGGATTTCGTTGACCAGGGTGCTTTTGCCCGAGCCGCTAACGCCGGTAACACAGGTAAATACGCCGATGGGGAATTTGACATCGAGGTTTTTGAGATTGTTTTCGGCTGCGCCTTTTACGGTTATGGCTTTGGTGAGCGAAACGCGGCGGCGTTTTTTTGGTATTTCGATATGTTTTTCGCCTGAAAGATATTTTCCGGTAACGGATTCGGGATTGGCGCAAATCTGGTCATAAGTGCCCTGGGCGATAAGTTTTCCGCCGTGGGCACCTGCGGCTGGGCCGATGTCGATTATGTGATCAGCTTTTGCGATGACATCTTCATCATGTTCGACAACCAGTACGGAGTTGCCGATGTCAGTGAGGCGTCTTAGTATGGTCATCAGCCGGTCATTGTCGCGGCGGTGCAATCCGATGGTCGGTTCGTCGAGTACGTAGCAGCAGCCGACAAGGCCGGAGCCGACCTGAGTTGCCAGGCGGATTCGCTGGGCTTCACCGCCGGAGAGTGTTCGGCTGGTTCGATCGAGTGTGAGATAGCCCAGGCCGACATCGAGCAGAAACTGAAGACGGGATTTTATTTCTTTCATTGGCTGGGAGGCTATAAAGGTTCTTTCGGTATCAAAGTGGAGGTTTTCGAAAAATTGCCATGCTTTTTCGATGCTCATTCGTGAAACCTTGTCGATGCTCAAGCCGCCGATTAATACCGAGAGCGCTTCCTGGCGAAGTCTTGCGCCTTTGCAGAGATCGCAGGGTTTTTCGGAAAGGTAGCCGTGAAGGCGGGTTTTGACATATTCGCTGGTGGTGTTGTGCCATCTTTTGTTGAGGTTGGGGATTACGCCTTCGAATGAAGTGCCGTATTTTTGCTCGTCGGCATCGTTGGTTCCGTATAGCAGGATTTTTTCGACTTCCGGCGGTATCTGTTTATAGGGGATGGCTTTGCTGGTGTTGAAATCCTTGCAGAATCTTTTTATCAGGCGGTTGTAGAATATATTCATTCTTTTGCCGCCCTTTCGCCATGCGTCGATGGCTCCGTTTTCTAGCGAGACATCTTTGTCGGGGACGATAAGGTCTGGGTCGAATTCGAGCATCGTTCCCAATCCGTCACAGGCGGGACATGCTCCGTAGGGGCTGTTGAAGCTAAATAGCCGTGGCGAAAGTTCAGCCAGCGAGGCTTCGGGGTGGAGGTGGCAGGCGAATTTTTCGCTGTAAACCTGGTCGGTCCAGTTGGATGAATTTTTCTGGTCGGGGTCCTGGAGCATGGCAATAACCAGTCCGTCTCCAATTTTCAAGGCGGTTTCGATAGAGTCTGCCAGGCGGACGCTGATCTCAGGCCGAATGACCAGACGGTCAATGACTGCTTCGATATCATGTTTTTTGTTTTTTTCGAGTTCTGGTATTTTTTTGACATCGTAAACGGTGCCGTCAACCCTGACACGGACAAAGCCTTCTCGCTGGACTTTCTGAAAAATGTCTTTGTGGGTACCTTTTTGGCCCCTTACCAGCGGTGCGCATACCTGGACACGGGTGCCGTCTGGGTTTGAAAGTATCGCCTGGACGATCTGTGAGGAATGCTGGGCGGTAATTTCTCTGCCGCAAATCCAGCAGTGCGGCTGGCCCGCTCGGGCGAAGAGTACCCTGAAATAATCGTAAATTTCGGTGGTTGTCGCCACTGTTGAGCGGGGATTCGAGCCGCTTGATCGCTGTTCAATGGCAATAGTTGGCGGCAGGCCCTCGATGCTTTCGAAGACGGGTTTTCGCATTTGTTCAAGGAACTGGCGAGCGTATGTGCTTAATGATTCGACATATTTTCGCTGGCCCTCGGCGTAGATGGTGTCGAAAGCGAGCGAACTTTTTCCAGAGCCGGACAGGCCTGTTATGACGACAAGCTTATCGCGGGGGATGTCGATATCGATATTTTTGAGGTTGTGCTCGGCGGCACCTCTAATGTTTATGTATTTTGCATCAGCCATAATTATGTTAGGATATACATCATAGTTACTATATATGTTTACAGAGTAATTAATTATTGTATCTTATTTTTGCCTGATAGTAAAACTTTTTCTTTGGGGGAAACAAATTAAATTGAACATAAGGTTATGGAAGTTAAAGAGTTACATGATTGGAATTTGTCTTATAGTGCTGCGGCGGCGCTTCAGAATGAGCTGGCGGGCAGGATTCGGCTAAAGCCGGTGAAAAAGCGTTTGAAGACTGTTGCGGGGCTGGATTGTTCGATAATCAAGGAAAAAGGCAAGCTGATCGCGGGTGTGGTTGTGATGGAATACGGCACGAGCGAGGTTCTTGAAAGGCAATATGCGGTTACGGAGTTGAATTTCCCCTATATCCCGGGTTTGCTGTCATTTCGGGAGGGGTTTGGGTGTATCGAAGCGGTTAAAAAGTTGAAAATTGTACCGGATGTTTTTGTTATTGATGGCCAGGGGATCGCTCATCCGCGGAAATTGGGGCTGGCCACTCATTTGGGGCTGTTTTTCGATCTGCCGACGGTTGGTTGTGCAAAGAGCCGATTAGTGGGAGAATTTGACGTTTTCAAGCTGGAAAAAGGCAATTTTAGCGATTTGCGGTACAAAGATGAGATTATCGGGGCGGTTTTATGCAGCCGCAGCGGAATAAAGCCATTGTTCATATCACCGGGACATGAATGCGATATTAAAAGTTCTGTAAATATTGTGCTGGATAACGCGATAAAGTACAGACTGCCGGAACCCACCAGGGAGGCACATTTGATGGTTTCGAGATTGAAAAGAGAAATTTTCTAAAGTTAACAGCAAGATAATTACAAAATTTAAAAAAATATTGTGATTATTCAAAATCAATATGTGTTAAACTTATCAGCGAATCGTTTGGGGTAAGTTCATATTAAAGCTAATAACTAACTTAATCATAATTCCTCCTCCTGGGCCGGTACCTTCATAAGTGCCGGCCTATTTTTTTATTTAGAAATGTCTGAATTGTCCCACTTATTTTTTTTCAGTGATTTTAGAATCTGCTCGGCACATTCAAGAGCGGCAAGACCTTCGGCGGCGGTAACTTCGGGCTTTTTCGAGTTGTCGAGAATTGAGTTAAGGAAAGAATCCTGTTCAACTTTGAGCGGCTCTTTGTCTTGTATATCCAGCTGTTCGACGTGTAGAAGTTCTGGCCAGTTGACGGCGGAGAAATCAAAATCGCCCTTTTCCTGATTTTCTTTTATCCATTTTAGGATGTCGATGTTTTTGTCGGCTTTAACAATGAGGCCCTCTTTTTTGAGATAATCGAGGCTTAAATACGCCTGGCGGGAGAAAATTCGGAATTTTCGGGTGGTCGAAAGTGCAAGTCGCGATGCGGTTACATTTGCGATGCAGCCGTTGGCGAAACTGATGCGGGCGTTGCAGATGTCTTCGTTGTCTGCGATTACGTTTACGCCGGCGGCCTGGACGTCAACGATTTTGCTATGTGCAAGTGCAAGGATGATGTCGATATCGTGGATCATTACATCAAGCACAACACCGATGTCGGTTGACCGGAAAGGATATGGACTCACGCGGGTGGCTTCGATGAATTTTGGTTCGATATCAAGCCTTTTCATGGCCTGGACGACGGGGTTACATCTTTCAGAATGGCCGACTGCGGCGACGATGTTTTTCTTTTTGGCAAGGTTGACAATTTTTTTGCCCTGTTTGGAAGTAACAGCCAGAGGTTTTTCGATCATTACCGCAATGTTGTTTTCGATAAAAAACGTTGCTAGTTCGAGGTGGGCAACGGTTGGAGCCGAAATGGTTACCGCATCGACTTTGCCGACCATCTCTTCGAGACTGTCGAATGCTGGGGTTTGGAAGTTATCGGCGAGTTGCTGGGCTTTTTGTTTATCGATGTCGAAAATTCCGACAAACTGCGACTGGTCCAGCTGAGAATAAACTTTCGAATGGATGTTCCCCATCTTTCCGGCGCCGACAACTGCTGTTCTCAATTTTGACATTTTATTCCCTGTTATCTGAACAATTCGAGGTATCTACCGAATCTGTGTTTACTTGATTCGATGATGGTTTTGCACATATCTTTAACGTTTTGATCTTCGCTCTGTTCGAAAAGCTGTTTTGCCTTTTCTAGCAGCGGACCATCGGTTCTGTATAAAATTTTGTAAGCTGCGAAGATATCGTCTTTTGACTGGTCGGTTATTCCTGCGCGGCCGAGTCCTCTTTTGTTTATAGCTCTTATTTCCGGCGGGTAGTGGCCGCTGACGATAACATACGGCGGTATGTCGTGGTTTATGCCGGTGAATCCGGCGGCGTAGGACCATTTGCCCACGGTTACAAACTGATGAATGAGGACCATTGCGCTTAGCCAGACGCCTGTCTCGATTTTGCAGTGGCCGCTTATCTGCGAGTAGTTGCTTATTACAATCTTGTCTTCGAGTGTGATATCATGGCCGATGTGGACGCCGATCATTATGAAATTTTCGTTGCCGATAACAGTTTTGTCGCCGGGGTGCATACCGGGGTGGATCGTAACATTTTCGCGGAAGACGTTGTTGTTTCCGATAAACAGATCGCCTTGGGCGTAGCTTAGTGCACTGGCAAGAACCTGGGGTGTTTTACCTATCACACAATTGGCGTAGAACTGGTTACCAGTGCCGATTGTTACGCCTTTTCCTATAACTACGCATGCATCGAGCACGCAGTTGTCGCCGATGACGGTATTTGCACCGATGACGGTATTTGGTCCTATGGTTACGTTCTGCCCTAACTGGGCTGTTTTATCTATTACAGCTGAAGGATGTATTTGTGACATTAAAATTGAAACCTCATAAAATAACTCAAGGGTTAAATACTTTCATCATCAATTAACATGAATTTTATATCAGCCTGTGCGGCAACCTGGTCGTTTACCGTTGCGACACAGCTGCAATGTCCAAGTGCGCGCCTGACTTTAATTACCTGGCTTGTGAGTTTTAGCTGGTCGCCGGGTACGACGGATTTTCTTATTCTTACGTTGTCCATACTCACCAGCACCGCCAGTTTACCGGTGTGTTCGAGCGTTTGTGAAAAGAGCAGACCCGATACCTGTGCCATTGCTTCGACTATGAGCACGCCGGGCATAATGGGAGTGCCGGGAAAGTGGCCCTGGAAAAACTGTTCGTTGAAGGTAACGTTTTTTATGCCGACGATTCTTTCTCGAGGGGCAAGCTCGATCACCCTGTCAACCAGCAGAAACGGGTATTTGTGGGGGAGTATCCGCTGAATGCGTTTAATGTCGAGCAGCGCTTCTGTTCCCTGTGTCTGGATACGTTTATGTTTTTCGTGCATCTGCTGGAGTTTTTCGGCCAGTTTCTGGTTTTGCGTGTGGCCGCTTTTGCTGCAGAAGATTTTGCCTTTGATTGGCGCGCCAGCAAGTACGAGGTCGCCGATAAGGTCAACTACTTTGTGTCTTACGCATTCGTTTTCGAAACGGTAGCTGTTTTTGATCGGCCCGTCGGAATTTATTACCAGGATATCGCGCGGGGTAAGATGGGTTCCGATTCCGCGTGCCTGCATCATTTTTGCTTCAGCTTCGAGAAGAAACGTTCTGGAAGATGCGAGATTGCGTTCGTAGTTTTCGGTTGTCAGGTCGAATACGTAAAGTTGTCTGCCGATACCGGTATGGGCGGTGTAGTCCATGTCGTAGGTTACGTTGAGGATTTTCTCTTTTGCGGGAACGGCGTAGATGCTGGATTCACCGTCGATTATGCTTATCGGTTCGGTGATGATGATTTCCTGGCGTTTTGTATTTTGTGCCGTAATGCCGGCTTTTTTGAGAGTTCTAAAATATTCGAGGCTTGAACCGTCAAAGCCGGGCAGTTCGATGTTGCTTACTTCTACTATTATATTGTCGATTCCCAGGGCGGTTATCGCGGCAAGGCAGTGTTCGGTTGTTTCGACGGAGGCCTGGCCTTTTTTGAGCGCGGTTCGTCGAGCGCGGGTTACGAGGTTTTTGATATCCGCTCGGATTCTGACATGGTCTTCCAGGTCGGTTCTGACAAAGACAATGCCCGTATCTTCCGGTGCAGGCTTGAAGACGACTTTTACGTCTTGACCGGAAAAGAGTCCTTTACCGGAAAATTTCGCTTCGCTAGCTATTGTCTGCTGAAGATTCAAGCTTTTCCAACCTCTTATTTAACCTTTTTATTTCCTTTACCATTTCGGGCAATTTCTGGGTTGCCATCATTTGCCTGAAGCGCTCTTTGGCATCGACGGCGGGTGCGCCGAGAAGTTCGAGTCCGGGGCCGACATCGGACATTAAGCCCGATTGTGCGCCGATTTTTGTGCCGTCGCCGATTTTTACCAGGTTGGCAATACCGACCTGACCTCCGATTACAACGCCGTTTCCTATTTCAACGCTGCCGGCGATACCCACCTGCGAGACAATAATACAGCATTTGCCGGTTCTTGAGCCATGGCCGAATTGGATGAGGTTGTCCATTTTTGTTCCGGCGCCGATGATTGTATCGCCGAATTTTGCGCGGTCAATGCAGCAGTTTGCACCAATGTGGACGCAGTCTTCGATTATTACCCCGCCATTGTGGGGGATCAGCCGGTGCTGACCGTCTATGAATGAATATCCGAAACCGATCGCTCCGATAACAGAGCCTGCCTGGATAAGGCAGTTTTTGCCGATTTTGCAGTTGTGGTAAACTACAACATTGCTGTCAAGGCGAGTGTTTTCTTCGATCTGGGTATTTTCTCCGATAGAGACGCCCGAAGCGAGAATACAGTTTTCGCCGATTACCGCGTTGTGGCCAATGCAGCAGTTTGGGCCGATCGAAGCGGTTGCAGCTACTTTCGCGGTAGTTTCGATAAATGCCGATGAATTCACGCCGGGCTCAACTGGTTTGAGCTTCGGGGCGAATAAGTTTAAAATATCGATTACAGCGGCATTGATGTTTTTAACAATAAGCTGAGGTTTTTCGAAATTTTCCAGCTGCTGGGATGTAAGCAGCGCAGCAGCTTTTGTGTCGGCTGCTTTTGCGGCATATTTCATACTTTCTATATAGGTCAACTGGTCGGGTTGCGCTTTTTGCAGGCTGGTCAGGTTATTTATCTCGACCGAACCGTCGCCGACAAGCTGAGCATCTATTTTTTCAGCCAGTTCATTGAGGCTTATCTTTTTCATGAGTGAAATCCAATTATTGTGCGTCTATTTCAGCGAGGATTCTGTCTGTTAGATCAATGGTATCAGAGAAGTATAAAACTTTTCTGGTTCGGATGGTCATGATCAGTTCGTTGGGACTAGAGGCGGGAATTTCACGAGCAAGCTCGGAATTGCCGTCGAGAACCAGCTGAATATTTTCCTCTTTGGCGATATCTTCGACTTTCTTGTTAACAGCTTCGTACATTGTCTCTGTCCACTGTTTTTCCTTGAGGGTCATCAGGTTTTGCTGAAATTCCTTGCGGGCCTGGAGGCTTGCCTCTTTTTCCATAAGTCCCTGTGCCATCTGTAGATAGTCAGCGCTGCCTTTTACGCGGGTTTCAAGCTCTTTTTCACCTTGTTGGATATCCTGTGAAAGCTGTTTGAGTTCCTGCGAAATGGTTTCGGCTTCAGCCTGCATTTTTTTGATGAATTCGCCGTATTTTTTTGTTTTCTGCAGGATGTAACGCATGTTAACGACCGCGATTTTTGGCGGTTGAGAGAATTTAGCTTTTTCATCAGCGAATGAATTGTTGAAAATAAATGCTGACATTAATATCGATATCGATGCGACTAAGATTACCAGATTCTTTTTGTTCATTTTTTACTCCTTACTAACTTAAATTTCATTTGCTGCCAGTTTAGCCGGACAATTTGTTTACTATAATAGTTTTTAGAACAATCTTCCAATAGAAAAACTAAATACCTGTGTTTCGTCCTCATCGTCTTCCATTACCGGTATTGCCAGTTCGAACCTCATTGGGACCGGTCCGAAGACCTGGGGTATCATAATCTGGAGGCCGGTTCCTACAGCGGCTCTTACTCCGCCCGAATCTATCATGCCGGCGTCTGCGAAAAACAGCGCTGCGATTGTTTCGCCCTGGCCCAGGGGTATCGCTACTTGAGTTGTGCCGGTAACAATCCAGTCGCTACCAACTTTTCCTCGCTCATTGGAGGCGGGATCGATGCTGTCTTCACGAGTAGATATACCGCGATATTCGAAACCTCTGATCGAGCCGATACCGCCTGCGTAGAATTTTTCGAACGGTGGCGCGTCGCCTGCGATGGCTGCGCCGAAGACTTTGGTTTCAAGAACTGTTTTGCGTTCAGCGATATCTTCGTAGAGGGTTTTGTACCATCTGTTTGTAACCGAGATAATGCCGAAGTTTTCATCGCCGACCACCGGTTCAACTTCGAAAAGAAAGTTGTATCCGCGGGTTGGATTGTACCTGTTGTCAACGGTTGATTTTCCGGTGAAAATTTTAAACCCTGCCAGGAAGGTCGAGTCTTCGTAATCGAAAATTGTCTTGGGGGCGTCGGGGTCAATATCTTCGAGGGTAACCTGTTCGAGGCGAATGCCGAGTCCCCTGCTCCAGCCGTTTTCAAAACGCTTGGTAAAGGTTACAAAACCGCCGAGACGGTCTTCATCATAATCGTCGCGGTCGCGCGTGAATTTCGAAATCGTAGTATCAAGCTGAATGGGCCTGTCGTTTAGGTATGGCTCGGTAAAGCTCAGAGAATACCTGCTGTATTCGGTACCGGGTTCGAGAGATATTCGAAGTCTCTGGCCGGCGCCTTTGAAATATTTGCCTGAAAATAATCCGCCCAGGCTGTCGGGGGTATCTGTTATGTCGAAGTTTCGCTGCTCGTAAACTACCTGGCCAACCAGTCCGTCGTTACTTCCTACGCCGGCACCGAACATGATCATACCTGTTTGGCCTTCGGCGATTGTTACCAGCGGGTCGCGGTAGTTGGGGTCATCGCCGCGGGGTGTAATGAAGACTGATTCTGCGTAAGTTGCGCGTTGGATGTTTTGTTCGAGCCTGCCGCGGCCTGTGCCGGTTGCGACGCTTGCATCGTACCATTGGCCGGGTGTAAAGTCGTATTCATCGAGTACTCGGCGGATGACTTTGTCATTGGTTTCTTCATTTCCGGTTACAGCTATTTTACCGATGCGGAAACGGTTGCCCTGTTCAACATCGAAGTAAACTTTTACCCTGCCGTCGGGATACATTTCAGTGCTTTGGGTAACGTTTGCGTTGATATAGCCGATTTCCCTGAACATCGATTCGATTTTTTCGGCATCTGTTTGTGCGATCTGTTTGTTATATATCCAGTCCAGGGTAAGTTTCGTATTTGCGGTGATGGTTTCGCTGTCGATGGCGTGGTTGCCGATGATGTTTATCTCATCAACGGTGAAGACCTGTCCTTCGTCGATCATGAAGATCAGATCAACCTTTGAGCGGTCATCGTAATAATCTGTTACGACGTTTACATCAACGTTGGCATAGCCTTTTTCGTAGTATGCTTTTTTGATGTTGATTATGTCCTGCTGGAGGTCTTCGAGGTTGAGGTAATTTGGAATGACCCAAAGTTTGCGGGACTTGCTTTTCAGACCTCTTTTTAGTTGAGAATTTTTAATGGCTCGGTTGCCTTTGAATTGGAGATCTTTGATCCTGACCCTTTCGAGTTCATCAATTTTGTAGATAACCTTTCCATACTCGATCTGCTGGGTATCTAGTTCGACTTTCGCGAACGGGTAGCCTTTTTTCTGGTAGAATTCTGTTATTGCTTGTGCGCCCTGTTTTGCGATAAAGATATCGAGGTAATCACCTTTGGCGAAAGTGAGCTGCTTTAATAATGCGCTGTAGCTGATATTGTCATTGCCTATGAAGTCGATTTCCCTGACGAGGTTTTTTTCGTAAACCACAAAGGTCAGCACGATTTTGCCATCTACCTGCTGGGTGTTATAATAAGCGTAATCGACGCCTTCGAGGGTGGCGATGTTCTGGATATCTTGCTGGGCTAACTGATCGTCGAAAAGCATTCCGGGACGACTTTGGGTTTGAGCGATAATTTTTGAAGAACTGATGGTTATGTTTCCGGCAGTTTCAACTTTTGCTATTTCGAGGTTTTCCTGCGCAAAAGCCATGTGGCCAAAGAGTAAACATAAACAGACCAGCACTACAACAGGGCCGTTCTTGCCGCCTGACAATCCTTTATGGGTTTTCATGTGCTCTCCTGAATTTTTTAGATCGGTTCGGTGGAAAAAGACGGATCCGAGAATCTTGCGTACCTGTCAACAAATGTCAACTCCACAACGCCGGTTGGACCATTACGCTGTTTTGCAACGATGACTTCCGCCTTTCCCTGGTCGTTCCAATCGGGTTCGCCTCGGTGGTAGTAATCTTCTCTGTGTAAGAGCATGATTACGTCTGCATCCTGTTCGATACTTCCGCTTTCACGAAGATCGCTCATTCTGGGGCGGTGTCCTTCTCGCTGTTCTGCTGCACGGTTTAGCTGGCTAAGCACCACAACGGGCAGATCCAGTTCACGTGCCAACGCTTTCATGTGCCTTGAAATCGTTGTAATTTCCTGCTGACGTGATTCAGCCCGTCCGCCCATGCTCATCAATTGCAGGTAGTCAACAAAGATGCATTTGATGTCATACTGGCTTTTGAGTCTTCTGGCTTTTGCCTTTAGCTCCAGCGGTGTAAGCGCTGAAGAATCATCTATATATATCGGTTTTTCGCTAAGTTCGCTGCCTGCGCGGACCAGTTCGTCATATGCGCCGTCTTCGAGGTTTCCGGTTCGAAGCGACTGGAGGTCAACGCACGCGATAGAGCAAAGTATTCGCTGGGCAAGCTGGAGACTTCCCATTTCCAGCGAGAATATCGCGATGGGCAGATTTTCGGTAACTGCCATGTATTCAGCGATATTGACTGCGAAACTGGTTTTACCCATACTGGGCCGGCCGGCGATGATGATAAGTTCGCCTCCATGGAAGCCACAAAGCATTTCGTTTAGTTCATGGAAGCCCACCGGCAGTCCGTGGGCGGGATGCTCGACCATTTCGATGGCGTGGTGCATCAGTGACCTGAAATTGCTTACGTCGCCGGTTAGTTTCTGCTGGGTAACTTCAAAGACCTTACGTTCTGCTTCGTCGAGTTTTTCTTTTGTTTCGCCTGTATTGTCATAGGCCTGATTCAGGATATCGCTTGCGGCGGTGATAAGTTGACGCATGATGTACTTGTCTTTTACGATGTTGACATAGTACATTATATTCGCGGTCGTCGGAACAGAGTTGACCACACGCGTTAGATAATCTATACCGCCGACTTCTTCAAGCTTGTTGATGGATTTGAGTTTGTCCCTTAGCAGGATCAAATCCAGCGCGTTGCCGTTTTCGTAAAGGCTAACGAGCCCATCGAAAATGGTTTGATGTTCAAGCCTGTAAAATGCCTCCATGGATATGGACTGTATGACCTCGCCGATACACTGGCCGTCAAGTATCATACATCCAAGCACCGCGGCTTCAGCTTCCATTGATTCGGGCAGAGACTTTTGCAATAGGTTCTGCTCGATCGATGCATTGGCCAAGGCAATATTTTTATTCGTCTTTTTCCTGGGCTGATTCAACAGGCGCTCCCTCTTCCTGCTCATTTTCACTTACAACGATAACTTTGATGCTGCGCAGCAGATCGTGTGCGAAACGGACATTAACTTCATGCTCACCAACTTCCTTGATTGGGTGATCCATTTTGACCATGTCGTTAGAGATCGGATAGTCCTGATTGCGAAGGTCTTCTGCGATGTCTTTTTCAGTAACCGAACCAAAGAGGTGTCCCTGATGGTTTGTTTTTGCGGTAACTGAAACGGTGACATCTTCAAATTTTCCGAATTCTTTTTCTAGCCGCTCTCTTACAAGCCTTCTTTCTTCGGCTCGTTTTGCTTTTTCCTGGGCGATGCTTTTCATAGCGCCTTCGTTTGGTACCGTTGCCAAACCGGTCGGCAGCAGATAATTTCTTGCATAACCTGATTTTACCTCAACTACATCGCCGAGATATCCCAGTTTATCGATATCTTCTAAGAGTAAAACTTTCATTTATAAACTCCATCCAAGTACTTTGTTATTGAAAATGTTTTTTTTACTGTCGCGTTTTAGTTACAAAACGGCAGCAATGCCATGAAACGGGCTCTTTTGATAGCCACTTTCACTTTTCTCTGGCATTTGGCACAGTTGCCGCTTCGCTTGCGCGAGAAAATTTTGCCTCTATTGGTCAAGAGCTTTTGCAGTACATCAAGATCCTTGAAATCTACATATTTAACCTTTTCACGGCAGAAGCGGCATTGATTCTGCTCTCTTACCACTGCTGTGGGTTTTTTTCTTTTTTTCCTATCAGATTTCATAATAATTTTATAAACCTTTCGAATTTTATCATAATTTTTCTATTTAACAACTAAAAAGGGATATCATCGTCAATCGGCGGGGGAGAAAAACTCTCGTCAGAATAATTCTGTTCATTTGAGGACGAACCCTGCTTATTTTGTCTCGATGGCGAGCCCAGAAACTGGAAATTTTCGATAGTAACACGCAGTCTCGAACGCTTTGAGCCGTCCTGAGCGGTCCAGCTGTCAAAGGTAAGCCGACCTTCGACAAAAATGCTGCCTCCTTTGTTCATGTATTTATTGAGGGTTTCGGCTGGCTTGCCAAAGGCGACACAATCGACAAAACAGGTGTCTTCCTTCATTGAACCGTCCTGACCCTTCCACTTGCGGTTGGAGGCAATACCGAACTCGACGACCGCTGTCTGGTTTGGCGTATAGCGAAGCTGCGGGTCGCGGGTTAGGTTTCCCATCAATAAAACTTTGTTAAAATTAGCCATTATAAGCTCCTAAACTAGATTAATATTGCTTTTTCTCACCTTTTGGCGGCGAATATTAATCTTCGTCATTAGATTCGACATTTTCTTCTTCGGATTCGGCTTGCTTGATGCCGTTTCTTTCAGCAACCATTGCAGGTGTTTCTTTCTGCATTTCTTCTGCGGTGAGATGGTCGCCGCGAAGGACCATGACCCTCAAAAGAACTTCCGAAAGCTGGACGTCTCTTTCGAGTCCGACGATGTTGTCGGTTGGAGCCTTGAAATAGCACAGGAAATAGGTTCCGCGCTCTTTACCTTTTACAGGGTAAGCGAGTCTTCTTTCGTCCCATTTTCTAACTGAAAGAACGTCGGCGTCTGCTCTTTCTAAAACGGTTTCAATTGCTTTTACCGTACCATCCCAATCTGAGGTGGCCTGGGCAGTGTCAACAAGGAACAATGCCTCATATAATCTTTTTGTAACAGTATCCACGCGATACCTCCTGAAACAGGCACGTTCTGGAATTTTTTACAGAACTTTGTGCGTTATTAAATTTACTTATCTTCATTTACGTTTTTTTGATTAAACTGATTCATCGCAGAATCAATTCCGTGGTCTAACCAGCAGAAAACAGCCTGAACCGTTTTTTCGATCGAATCTTTGACATCATCAACTTCAGCGGGTGCTATTTTTCCAAGGACATGATTTTTGGAATCGGGAAAAGGCGATTTGCCTATGCCGATGCGCAATCTTGGAAATTCAGCGGTACCGATCTTATTGAGGATATCCTTTAAGCCGTTGTGACCGCCGGGCGAGCCTTTTGGTTTCAACCTTATCACTCCCGGGGCAAGTGCCATATCATCGGTAATCACCATAAGCTGGGAATCTTCGAGCTTGTAGAAACCTTTAATGGTCGCAACGGCCTGGCCGCTTCGGTTCATATACTGCTGCGGTTTTACCAGTATTAACTTTTTATCTTTGTAGAGCGTTTCGCCAACAAGTGAGGCGAATTTTTTCTGTTTTATGTCTATGGCTAACTTTTGTGCCAACAGGTCAACTGCCATAAAACCGACATTGTGTCTTGTCTGCTCATACTCGCTGCCGGGATTGCCCAGTCCTATTATTACCCTGATATCAGACATAAAAATTTAAGATTACTCTTGCTCTTCTTCTTTCTTTTCAGTGATAACTTCCGGAGAGCTCAATTCTTCAGCTGGTTCAACACCTTCTTCTTCTTCAGGAGCCACAGCAGCTTCATAACAAGACAGTATCAATGCTTCGGCAGGTGTAATCAGTTTTACACCCGGGGGCAGTTCGATATCTCCGGCATGAATCGTCTGATCGATATCAAGATTTTTGATCGATACAGGAATCGTTTCGGGGATGTTGGTTACCACACACTCAACTTCCAGCTGTGTCAGATGTTCATCGATCATGCCGCCGTGGGTAGTTCCAACCGCAGTACCTTTGTGTTCGATGGGCACTTCTACCTGAACGGTTTCAGTAAGGTCAACCCTGACCAGGTCGGCATGTATGACGTTTTTGCCAAGGTTGTCATACTGGATGTCCTTAAGGAGGGTCTGCTCTTTTTTGCCGCCCAGGTCCAATTCGAAAATTCGATGGCCATGGTGGAGAGCTTCGATAAATTCGTGGCTGTCGAGCAGAACGCTAACAGAATCCTGCTTGTGACCATAGATTACCGCCGGCAGTTTGCCCTGGCTTCTGGCGCTGGCTGAACTTTTAGTTCCTACAGCCTTTCTGACTTCTGATTTCAATACAAACGTGTCTGACATAAACACCTCACAATTATTGTTTAAAAATTACTTTATCTGTACATTTTAAAAATCGAGCTGACCGATTCGTTTCTATGTATTCTTTTTATGGCTTCGCCGAGCAGTTCTGCAACCGAGAGAACTTTTAAATTTTTTATCTTGCCGGACAAATTATTTATTGCGATCGTATCGGTTACGACAATTTCATCGACCGGGGCCTGGTTTAACCTTTCGACGGCTTTTCCGGCAAAAACGCCGTGGGATGCGCCGACATAGACCTTTTTTGCGCCGCGTTCTTTGACCAGCGATGCCGCAGAGCATATCGTTCCGGCGGTGGCAATCATATCATCACACATGACAATGTTTCTTCCTTCAACGTTGCCGATGATTTCGCCGTGTTCGACCTGCTCGCCGTTGATGCGTTTTTTGTGCACGATTGCCAGTTCTCCGCCGAGCCTTGCTGCGTATTTTGCGGCGGTTTTCATATTGCCTACGTCAGGAGAGACGACGGTGAGTTTGTCGATTTTCTTTCTAAGGAAATAGTTCGACAGCACCGGTTCTGCGGTAAGATGATCGACGGGGATATCAAAAAAACCCTGGAGCTGCTGGGCGTGTAGATCGATCGACAGTACACGGTCGGCTCCGGCGGTAGTAATTAGATTTGCCACCAGCTTGGCTGTGATCGGTACACGTCCTTCGTCTTTTCTGTCCTGTCGGGCATAGCCGAAATACGGAATGACGGCAGTTATTCTTTTGGCACTTGCCCGTCGGAGACAATCGACAAAGATCAAAAGCTCGACAAGGTTTGTATCAACCGGCTGGGATGTTGACTGGACAACGAAACAATCCCGACCGCGGACATCATCTTCGAGTTTAATGATCTTTTCGCCGTCAGGGAATTGTTCCACTTTCGCGCCGCCTCTTGGAATGCCCAGGTATTTGCATATCGCACAAGACAGCACGGGGTTGCCCGAACCGCTGAAAATTTTCATATTTTCGTCTAAAAACATTTTTAACTTCCTGCTATTTGAAGATTAATTTATATCCGTACAAAAACGCGACAGAAACACGTCACCGCAGGGGTCGGATTTCAAATCACAAAAAAAGCTACCCGGCCAGGACTCGAACCTGGAATGCGAGTACCAAAAACTCGGGTGTTGCCAATTACACCACCGGGTAACAAGTTAAACTCTTGTAAACAGAGCTTTTAGGTCATACAACGACAGATAAGCATTAAAGCTGTCGCGGAGTTCGATAAATCGAACTGACTTGACCCTTTCGGAGGCTTGAACCAGACATGCCGCGATAGCGACTGGTCCCAAAAACGACCCCTTGCGAAAGGGCATACGCATAATAAGGCGTAATCAAACCATAAAAATATTGTATCGAGATTGAAAATGCAAGTTTTTTTTCAATATTTTACCGGCAAAGGTCAACTTATCAGCCTAAGTGTGGCGGGATAACGGTATTTTATGCCTTCGGAAGATTTTACCGATGCTACAATTACCATTACGAAATCAAAAATCGCCACCGCGATAAGCAAGACCAGACCCAGTCCAAAAACCACGATAAGCGGGAAACAGATAAGTGCCGCCAGCGACATGGTTATCTGGAAATTTAGCGATTCCTTGCCCTGGTCATCGATGTATGGATATTGACTTTTTTTGATAAGCCAAACCACAAGCGGTCCGATAATATTTCCGAAAGGAACACCAAAAATGGCCAGAAAGGCTGCCAAATGGCAAAAAACTGCCCAGTTTCTGGCAGTTGGATCAACTTCAAAGTCGTTTTGTTCAATGATCGGCGGCTGATCCTGAGGCGGTTCGTTTTGCGGGGATTGGTCATTGAACGGTTGGTCGGGACTGTTATAATCTTGCTGATCCATAAATATATACCTCCAATTGTTTTTTCACCTTTTAGTATATTAAAAAACCTGAAATCTAATTATAAGCATTTTACTGTTAACTGGCAAGTTTTTTACTTATATGGGCAAGGGCAGCATTATTTGTACAATCGTAAATATTATGGTCAAAGAATTTGCAAGAATCAGTACCGATATTCTGGAGGCGGTGGGGGTTGGTTTTATCCTGCTTGTGATAACGTTCGCGATTGTAAATGCAGCGATCAATTTTTTCAAAAAGGAAAAGCATTCTGTAGTGGTCAAAACGTTTCGCCATCGGATTTTACAGGGTACGGTTTTAGGGCTGGAAATACTGGTAGCCGCCGATATTATCAAAACAGCTGCGGTGGATTTCAGTTACGGCAGTATTGGGGTTTTGGCCCTTATTATAATAGTAAGGACGTTTTTGAGCTTTACACTGGAGCTGGAAATGACCGGAAAATGGCCCTGGCAGCAGAAAAGCGAGGCATTATGATATTAGATCGATTTAAAAACAATAGGTGATTTGGGGTTTTGGGTTAGAAGTTGATTGAAATTATATCGCCCTTTCAGGGCTTGGGGAACGCGCTGAAATATTCCGCTCCTTTGGAGCTGTTACAAAATCTTCAAAATGTTTTCGGTTAGTTTGTCAATGTCGGTTTCTTCGGTTGTGTCGAACCAGTTTACGTTTTCGAAGCGTTTGAACCATGTCCGCTGGGCCTTGGCTAGTTTACGGGTGTTTATTTTTATCTGCTCAATAGCGTCTTGAAGTTCAATTTCACCGTTTAAGTGTCGGATTATCTCGGCATAGCCGATTGCGCAGGCAGCCTGTTCGCTTAGCGGTTTTTCCTGGGCAAGCAAATCTTTTACTTCATCGACAAGCCCATCATCGATCATCTTTTTCACCCGGGCGTTTATCCGTTTGGATTCTATTTCCTTGTCGCGGCGGATGCCGATGACCGTCCAATCTTCGGGCATTGGGGTGTCGAACTGGCTTTGGAAGCTGGAAATTGGCTTGCCGGTCAGCTCAAAAACTTCCAGTGCGCGGATGAGGCGTTTTTCATCGTTGGGATGTATCCGCTGTGCCGATGTGGGATCGACGTAATTGAGCTGTTTGTGCAACTGTACTGAACCATCGGTTTTTATCCGCTGTTTGAGTCTTTCGCGGATGGTGTAATCGGTGCCGGGGCCCTCGAAAAGGCCGTGCAAAAGTGCTTTTATATACATTGCGGTACCGCCGGCGGCGAGGACGGGCTTGTTTTGCGACTGGATATCGGCAATGGCTGCGTTGGCAATCTGGAGATATTTATCGACGCTGAAAGATTCACTTGGCTCTACGACATCGATAAGACGGTAATTTACCTCGGTTTTTCGCTGTGGAGACGGTTTTGCGGTGCCGATATCCATTTTGCGATAAACCTTCATTGAATCTACACTTATGATGTCGGTTCGGAGGCGTTTGGCAAGCTCGAATGCCAGTCGGCTTTTTCCCGACGCTGTAACTCCTATTACAAGTATTTTCTTTTGAGCCATTTATGTGTTTTCCTTAACGTGCCGGCGATCGGCGGTGTCCGAAATTTTTATTTAATTTGTAATATTTCAGGCTATAATATAGTATTGGTTAGTGTTTGAGTCAAAACCTTAATTTTTAAGGATGGAAATGCTTAAAAGCCCTGAAATTGATATAAAATCCCGGCTTTTGGAATCGGCACGCGCCGTTGAGGATGTCCTGGTCGAGACGCTGGAGAATTGCCGCTTTCAGGATCGGCTGTTAGAGGCGGTTCGGTATTCACTGCTCGATGGCGGTAAACGGCTGCGGGGGGTTTTGGTTTTGTGGTGCTGCGAGATAGTTTCGGGTAAGGTAACCGAAAATGCCCGGCTTGGGGCGGCAGCGGTGGAGATGGTGCACTGCTATTCGCTGATACATGACGATCTGCCGGCGATGGACGATGATGACCTGCGGCGCGGTAAACCAAGCAGCCATAAGTCTTTCGATGAGGCTACGGCGATTCTGGCGGGCGATTCACTATTGACATACACATTTGAGGTTTTGACGTTGGTACGGCCGGAAATTACTGCTATAAAGATGATACAGACATTAACACAGGCGGCAGGACCGGCTGGGATGGTTGCAGGCCAGATGTCCGATATACAAGCTGAAAACCAAACGCCGGACTTTGAGACGCTCGAATATATACATACAAATAAGACTGCCAAGATGTTTGAGGCATCGGCGGTTTTAGGGGCTCTGGCGGGCGGCGCGAGCGATGCGCAGCTAAGCGCATTATCAGATTTCGGGCTGAAGCTGGGACTTTGTTTTCAGATATCCGATGATATACTGGATGTAAGCGCAACCGACCAAGCCATGGGCAAGACAACAGGCAAAGACGCCCAGCAGGGAAAAATGACATATCCGGCTCTTATGGGGCTGGAAAAGGCAAAAAAGACTGAGCGGATGCTGGCAGAGGAAGCGGTCGAAAATCTGGAAGTTTTTGGTTCGGATGCCAAAATATTGAGGGATCTTGTTAATTATTTACTCAAACGGAAGAATTAAATGTCTGATTTTTTGAAGAAAATTGAATCACCCAAAGACCTGCACCTTTTAAATAATGAGCAGTTAAAGGATCTGGCACAGGAGATTCGTCATTATATTACAGAGACGGTCAGTAAAACCGGCGGGCACCTGGCGAGCAATTTAGGTGTTGTCGAGACAACGCTGGCGATGCATTACGTTTTTGATTTCGCCAAAGATAAACTGCTCTTCGATGTGGGCCATCAATGCTATACTCATAAGATAATTACCGGCAGACGAGAGCAGTTTAAAAAACTCCGCTGTCAGGACGGCATAACAGGTTTCCCCAATCCTGCCGAAAGTTCGTATGACCAGTTTTCGGTCGGACATGCGGGAACTTCGATAGCGACGGCGCTTGGAATGGCGATGGGCAGCCAGCTGCAAAACAAAAATGATAAGATCGTCTCGCTTGTCGGCGATGCAAGTATTGTCAACGGCTTGTCGTTCGAGGCGCTTAATAATCTCGGCGATCTCAAGCGGCAGATGCTTATAGTTTTGAACGACAATTCAATGGCGATTGATGTTACACAGGGTTCGTTTGCGACGTATCTTTCGAGGATCAGGCTTAGCCATACTTATGAAGATATGCGAAAGACCGCCAATAACCTGCTAGAGCATATCCCGCTTCTTGGCAAACGTGTCGAAGGCGCGATAGAGCGGTTCAAAAAGACACTGCGTATGGCAATATCGGCCAGCCAGCTGTTTGAAAGTATGAACATTACGTATTTCGGACCGGTTGATGGGCACGATATCCCGACGCTGATTGAGCTGTTCAAGGCGGTAAAAGACCTGGACCGGCCGGCGATATTGCATATTTATACAAGGAAGGGCAAGGGCTTTACGCCTGCCGATTCCGATCCGAAAACGTTCCATTCGACGGGGCCTTTCGAGATCAACGGCGAAGCGATCAACGGCTTGAAAGACAAGCGGCCTGCGTTTACGGATGTTTTCGCAGACGCCCTTCTGGAAGCGGGCAAAAAAGACGATAAGGTTGTGGCAATAACGGCAGCGATGCCCGATGGCACAGGCGTGGTAAAATTCCGCGAAGCATTTCCCAAACGGTGTTTCGATATCGGCATAGCTGAATCGGTGGCAGTTGATATCGCTGCAGGCATGGCCAAGCAGGGTTTGAAGCCGTTTGTGTGTATTTATTCGACGTTTTTGCAGCGGGCATATGATGAGATATTCCAGGAAGCGTGTTTGCAGAATCTACCGGTGATATTCTGTATCGACCGGGCGGGCTTTGTCGGTTCGGACGGGCCGACACATCACGGCACGCTGGATATAAGTTTTCTGCGGAATCTGCCGAATCTGACGATGCTTTCGCCTGCCAATGAAGCGGAGGTTTATTCGGCAATGAATTATGCGCTTACGTGCAAGGGGCCATTGGCGATTCGTTACCCGCGTGATTCCGTTTGGAAAACCGCTGATAGCCCCGAAACTTTAAGCGAGCCGTTTGAAACCGGCAAAGGCGTTTATGCCAGGAAAAACCAGGCAAATACAGTAATCGTCGCTTACGGAAGTGTGCTCAGGCAAGCTTGTGAAGCGGCGGATGTTTTAAGCGGCCACGGGATAGATGCCGATGTATATAATGCTCGGTTCGCCAAGCCGCTTGACGGGCATATACTTGAGCTTGCAAGAGAGGGTAAAAATATAGTTACCGTTGAGGATAACTGCCTGGCTGGCGGGTTCGGTTCTGGCGTGCTGGAGGCGTGCATGCAAAATGAGATTTCGACCTGCAAAGTCAGGTCCCTGGCGGCAGGCGATGAATTTGTCGAGGTTGCTTCGCGTTCGGTTCAGATGGAAATGGCAAATATTTCGACCAATGCGATAGTTGAATGCGTAAGAAAATTGCAGAAATGAAATGGCAGATAAAAAGGTAAAAATTGTTATCTTCGGCGATCCGCAGAGGAAAACCGCTGTTCGGGCGATCGATAGGTTTGTCGGCTTTGCCCAGAACAAGGTTGATGTGATTGGCAATTTCTGTTACCAGAAGACGTGCATGGACGTTTTGAAGCATGCCGATTTTGCCATCGCGTTCGGCGGTGACGGCACAATACTATCGGCGGCTCGGCACCTTAGCCGGGCTTCGGTTCCGGTTATCGGGGTAAATGTCGGCAAGCTGGGTTTTCTGGCTGAGTTCAAGGAAGATGAGCTCGAGGAGATGTTCGAAATGATCACCAAAGACCGCTCGCTTGTGGAAGAGCGGATAATTCTTAGCTGTGTTATCAAGCGGGATGGGCAGGTTGTTTTCGATTCCAACGCGATAAATGAAGTGGCAATTAACGCAGGCTTTCCGCATAAGATGATAGACCTGAAAATCACTGTCGGCAATGACGATCTGGCTAGCTGTGTAAGTGATGGGTTGCTGGTGGGTACGCCGACCGGTTCGACGGCTTATAATCTTTCAGCGGGCGGGCCGATACTGGCGGCGGACCTTTCAGCGATAGTTATCACCCCGATATGCCCGCATTCGCTGAGCTTCAGGCCGATCGTTATAAATTCCAACAACAGCGTTTCTATTCATCCCAGGCGGGTAAACGAGGGGACATCTTTGACCCTTGACGGAAATATAACACACAACCTGACGATTGATGATACAATAATAATAGAAAAACACACCCATGGTTTTTTCATTGTAAATAATCCCAGGAGGACGCAGTGGGATACTCTTGCGTCAAAACTGAACTGGGCTGGCATTCCGAAGTATAGTAATAATGGCAATAATCAATAATTAAAGTGGACTTGATATGAATAAAAATCTGATACATACGGTTGTATTTTTGACGGTGGTTTTGAGTTTTGGCTATGTCTGTTTTGCGCCGGTAGGCAATCCGGGTGTTCCGACAAGCAGTCGTAACCGATACCAGAACACAGGCGTCACTTCTCAGGATCCTTACGGACAGGGCCAGTATCAGCTGGGAAACGATATAATAACCGGCAATGTAAAAGGCAATAAGTAT
>CAZITB010000008.1:0-3484 GCA_964542055.1 uncultured Candidatus Kuenenia sp. | reverse complement strand
GGTTTGTGCCTTACGGTTCGGCGTATGAATTTCGCGGCCAACAGGGCACATCGGATCTTTTTGATTTTTACAGGCGAGCCGCTTCAGTGCCGTCGATTATCGATCAGCAGCAGCCCGAAAGGTATTATCTGCCAAGCCGTTCGGTAACTTCTACTCAGCAGACAAATCCGGCAGGTGTCGATGATCGAGATTATGGACTAAATACGCTTATGAACCAGTCGACGATCGATCAGGCACAGCTTGAACGGCTTGATTTGATGACCACGTACGAGGCTGATGCCGGTCAGCTGACCAAACGGCCAATGACCCGTGATATGTATGATGTGAGGATGGGCTTGCAGAGATATATGGACCAGGATCAAATGCTGCCAGGGGATGTCGATCCCGAAACTTTAGAACGGCGTGATGAATCGCGGGTTCTAAATGAGGCGATTTCTGATTCGAAGCCGCGGCAGGCCTCGTTGCTTTCTCCGCTTTTGACTGAACCCGGGCAGCAGCAGGATTTGGTTGAGGAAACTCGGACAAGACCTACAGTGCCAGACCAGAAAGAAGATGATTTGAGACAGAAAAAGCCAGGTGTTTATGAGCAGATGATGGAATCTCTCCAGATGGAATTTGAGGAAAGAGTTACCGATCGCCGAGAGCAGCAAAAAGAGCTGGCCCAGCAGGAAGAGCTTGAACGGCAGCAGGAAAAACAGCGACAGCAGGAGACGATCGAGGGACTTTTGGCAAAGCGTCGTCCGCCTCAAAGACAGGGCGAGACAGCCGAACAGGCAGAGGAAGCCGAGGAAGAATTTCCGGACAAATATGACACTTTGGCGATTCCGGGCGATGACAGCTTTAACAGATATATGTCCGAGGCCGAAGAACTGATGGACAAAGGAATGTACTACAAGGCAGCTGATGCATATTCGATAGCTTCGGCGTATCAGGACAAAAATCCGTTGCCGTATGCCGGTCGATGCATTGCGCTGTTCGCGGCGGGCGAATATATGTCAAGCTCGTATTATTTGAGTATCGCGCTTAGGATTTTCGGGCAGCTGCCGGCTTTTGAAATCGACATAAAGAAGATGATCGGCGATGACGATCTTTTCGATTCGAGGATCGCTGAGCTTGTTGAGCTGCAGATTCAGTCGGATTCTCCCCAACTGAATTTTCTTAAGGCTTATATTTATCTCAATACCGGCCGGGTCGCAAGAGCGAAAGAGGCAATACAAGATACCGCCGAAAAGCTGCCTGATGACCGGGCGGTTGAGGTGCTAAAAAAGGCGATAATGCAAAAACAGTGATCTACTTCGATAAACAACCAATAGATGTTTCGCATATCCTCAGCGACAGCGGACCGTTGGCAGAGGCGTTTGAAAGCTATGAATCCCGCCCCCAGCAGGTCGAGATGGCACGCGCGGTCGATGCGGCTTTGGGGAAGAAATATCATCTGGCGGTCGAGGCGGGAACGGGGGTCGGCAAAAGCTTTGCATATCTTATTCCTGCAATAAAGCAGATCGTAGGCCAAAACGGCAAGGTGCTGATCAGCACTTATACGATCAATTTGCAGGAGCAATTGATAAATAAGGATATACCGTTTCTTGCCGAGTATCTAGGGTTTGATTTTACGGCGTCGCTGGCGAAAGGGCGTGGTAATTATCTTTGTAAGCGGCGGCTGGAACATGCATTTTCAAAACAGGCAGGGCTTTTTGACGAGGTAACTCAGAACTTGCGACAGCTTAGCAAATGGGCCGCTGAGACGAAAAACGGCAGTTTGAGCGATCTAGATTTTGTGCCGCCATCGCAGGTCTGGGATATGGTCCAAAGCGAACACGGTAACTGCAAGGGCAGAAAGTGCAGCCATTATGCCAAATGTTTTTACTGGCGGGCTCGCAGGCAGCTGGATAAGTCGGATATTATCGTGGCAAATCATTCGCTGTTGTTTAGCGACCTTGTCTTAAAAGGCAAATCGCCAATGGGGGTTTTGCCCGAGTACCAATTCGTGATACTCGATGAAGCGCACAATATCGAATCGGTCGCGGAGGAGCATTTCGGGATCGATATTTCCAGCTACGGTTTGAATTTTACTTTTAACCGCCTTCACAATCCAAATACCAAACGCGGGCTGATAGATATTTCCCAGGAGGAGATCGTTCGCGATATTAAAAATTGCGTGGCTGATACGAAGCTTTTTTTCAGACAGGTCGATGCCTGGCTTGATAATGTAAACGGCGGCGGCGCGAGCAAGTGCCCTGCCAATTTCGTTGATGACAATATTACGCCGTCAATAAAGGATTTGCGGGCCAGATTGAATGGTCTGATCAAAAATTCGGATGAGGAAGATGATATTTTTGAGCTGCAGTCGGTTGTTGACCGGCTTCGGGAAATTGAGGCTCAGATTCGGGCTTTTTTGAATCAATCGGTCGCTGAGCATGTTTACTGGGTGGAGACTTCTGGCAAGCGGAAGTTTGCCCGGTTAAAAAGCGCACCGGTAAACGCGGCCAAGGACATCAAGGAGTCGCTTTTTGACAGGTATCAGTCGGTGATTTTGACAAGTGCGACCCTTAGCTGCGGCCCGGCCAGTGATGGTCAGCCGGCGGGGTTCGACTTTCTCGCTTCGCGGATCGGACTGGGTGAACATACGGCTCTTATGCTTGGCTCGCCGTTCGATTATGCAAAACAGGTCAAGTTGTATATAGAAACAGGTATGCCCGAGCCCAATTCTGTGAATTTTGTGAAATTGGCGGTCGAAAAGCTAAAAAAGTATCTGGAGATGACCGGCGGCAAAGCGTTTGTGCTCTTTACCAGCTATCAGATGCTGCGAAAGACGGCGGATTTGATGTCTCACTGGATGGCCGAGCATGATATGACGCTGTTGCAGCAGGGCTCTAATTTTGACCGGACAACGCTATTGCGGATGTTCAAAGAGGACACCAACAGCGTTCTTTTCGGCACTGCCAGTTTCTGGCAGGGGGTTGACGTGCCGGGTACTTCGCTTAGTAACGTAATAATTACCAAGCTGCCATTTGCGGTGCCTAATCATCCGCTTATCGAGGGCAAGATCGAGCAGATACGTGCCAATGGCGGCAACCCCTTTTACCAGTATCAACTGCCCGAGGCGGTTATCAAGTTCAAGCAGGGCTTCGGCAGGCTGATCCGTTCACACAGCGATTCGGGGATAATCGCGATCCTCGACAGCCGGGTAATGACCAAGCCCTATGGCAAATTATTTTTAAACGCAATCCCCAAATGCGAAGTAATCCATTGCAAAGATTGAAAATATTAATTTTTCTTGAAAATTCCTGTTAGGTCTTTTGTGGAAAAGCTGTTAAACGGTTGATAGTTTTTACCCATAAACTCACAGGACAGTACTGAAAATCACACACTGGCGGCGGGCTGGTTATCCACATTGTTACTTGCAGGCAAGTTTTTACAGGCTTTCCAACAGCGGCTGTTAGCTGCAAGCCTTTGCCAGGGATACACTTAGACCAACCGCTAA
>CAZITB010000007.1:5145-44524 GCA_964542055.1 uncultured Candidatus Kuenenia sp. | reverse complement strand
CAAGAACTTACATTAAATTTTACCCCGAGTCTTAAATACTTAGTGTCATTTTTGACCTTGCAAAAATGGTACATTTTCGCCCAATATGAAAAGCAAAAAAACACGATTTTATCCCCCGCTTTGGCGAAATTGATTCAGCAGGAACTGCCGAAAACATCCGGATTCATTACTCCGTAAGCGTCAAAACTGCTGCGGATAGTGAGTCTGATGGCCAGAAAGACCGTTATGGCAGTTCCTGAAAAAATGGCTATCATGATAGCGATCTGGTATTTTATGGCTGTGAACGGATCAGCACCAGCAAGGATAACACCAGTCATCATGCCGGGTAAGGCGACAAGGCCAATCGTAGCCATCGATGCTATAGTTGGAGCAAGTGCCGCTCGCAGGGATTCGCGAAAGTATGGATTTAGTGCCTCCAGCAGTCCGGCACCGTAAGCAAGTGATTGATGATAGGATTTTTGATTTGTGCTGATTGCCTTATAAAAATTGTTCAGGCCGATGATATCTGCCCTGAGACAGTTGCCCAGCACCATACCGGCAAGCGGAATAACATACTGAGCGTCAAACCAGCTGGCCAGGTCTAGAATCAGGAATATGAACACAAGTACCGGAATCGCTGTACCACAGAGCAAAGCGATAAATACCGGAAATCCAAAACGCCTTAGATTCAGCTTGCACCCGCGGAGGATGGATACATCAGCTACGCTAACCATTATTATAACCCATGCGAGGTTCAAAAACGGGTTGTTGATTCTGAAAACTACCTGCAGGTAAAATCCCACAAACAGCAGCTGTACCGTCATTCTTATAACTGCTATTGCGGTTTCTTTAATGATGTAAACTCGCTGGTAAAGAAGTATTGCCAGCGGAAAGATAAGCAAGAGATAGCCTGCTGTAAGGCTGATCAAACTTATATCGGTAATCTGGTTCATGGTTAACCTCACTTATGAACTGAGTTTCTGGATATCAACTACACGAGTAGCAAAGCCGAGCCATTCGACATCATGGGCCACAGACAGAACAGTAATGTTTGGGGCCTGTTTAAAATAATCGGCAATTGCCTGCCTGTTTATTTTGTCCAATGCAGAAGATGCTTCATCGAGCAGGAAGATCGAACGATCCAGCAAGATAGCTATTACTAACGCTATTCTCTGTTTTTCGCCCCCGGAAAGGGTTGCCATTTGTTTGCCAAGTAAACTTTGAGAGAGATTAAACCGCTGCATCAGCTCAGATAACCGATCAAGATTGGAACGCAGCCCGGAATTTGCATGATAACTGAAAGGTTGTTTAATAATATTTTGAACTGTTCCCTCGCCTAAGTCAGGTTCCTGTGCAACATAGGCAATATCAAGCCTTTTTTTCCAAATATTTTTTTCATTCAAAGTCTCGCCCATAATTTTAATTGAGCCTTTGACAGGGTTAACAAAACCAAGTATGGCTCTCAAGACAGTTGATTTACCTGAGCCCGAAGGACCTGTTAAAGTTACTTTTTCTCCGAATGCCAGATCAAGAGAAAAATCTTTGAGTACATAATTCCCATCAAAGCATACGCTCAAATTTTCTATTTCAATTGCAGGTTTATTTTTGTCCATAAGCAAATTTGTAAAACTTCAATTTTTTGCCAATTAATTTTTTGATGTTACTTCGTTTCGCGCAAATAGTCAAAAAAAATGATTCTGTTATTGTCGCTTGAATAACAATACAGCACTTGGAATCAAACCAAGGGCTCCGAGGGGAACTACAAACCAGATCATCGCATTTTTGAAAACCGTTAAATTTTCGTAGTTCATCGAGGTTAAAATCAGCAGCGTCAGGTAAGCAATATAATAGGCAAATAACAGTGATCCTTCGGTTCTGGAAATTCGCCCGCCTGTAAAGAAAATCGGCAGACATACCAGCGAAATTGCCACCATAACAGGGATATCGAATTCTAAAGCTGTCCGCTCGACCGAAACACCGTTTGGAGCAATTGTTGATGAAATGCCAAGGACCGCAAAGATATTAAAAATATTACTGCCGACTATATTTCCAATGGCTATGTCTCTTTCGCCCCGGATGCTGGCAATTATCGAAGTTGCAGCTTCTGGGAGTGATGTACCAGCGGCAATTATCGTAAGTCCGATAACTAATTGGCTAACTCCGAGCATTTGGGCGATTTGAACCGAGCCCCAAACAAGTGATTGTGCCCCTGCAACCAGCATGAAAAGTCCAACTACAACGAAAAAAATGCAACGGCTTAACTTGATTTTTACTTTTGGTTTTGCCTGCGCATTTTCGATTTCTTGCAGAGAAACTGAATCGCTTTTTTTTGCAGTGTAAAATAAAATAATGTTATATGCTATGATACCAATAATAAACAGCAATCCCTCGGCTCTGGTTATCAAGTTATCGATAGCAAAGACCCATACCAGCCCAGAAGCGATGATCATGATAGGAACGTCAAGCCTGACCAACTGGCTGGAAGCTCTCAAGGGCATTATCAAAGCAGACGCACCAAGGACGAAAAGTATATTGAAGATGTTACTGCCAATGACGTTTCCAAGGGTTATACCGGCTTGATCGGCAATGCTTGCCTTAATTGAAACTGCCAATTCTGGTGCGCTTGTGCCGAACGCCACAACGGTCAGCCCAATTATAAGCGAAGGAATACCCACTGCCAAAGCAAGGCCCGATGCACCCCGGACTACAAGCTCGGCACCTGCTATCAACAGAATAAATCCAGCAATTATCGCTAAAACAGCCATTTATTACAATTTTAATTCAAAGTTTTTTGCAGTACAATGATATTTTCACTTTTGAAATTTTAAGTCTAAAGATGCAAACGCTGATTGTTTTTCGAGAGAATCGTCCAAGTCATAAATCAAACAATTTTTTTTACAAATTTACTCATATTATCTTTTTTGGCATTTATGGATTCGACCAGCTTGAATTGAGTTCTGCAGCGATCAAGATTATGGCCGGGACGATGAACTTTGAAATATTTATCGCCGCTGAGAAAATCAGTTAGAAATCTTGTTCCGATCATCAAGGAAATCATCTGACCGCTGAAAACGAGATGCTGTTTTTCGAAATCATTTAAAAATTCATCCGCGCAAGACAAATAACCTTCTAAGGCTGCCTGGAACCGCGGCAGTTGAACTTCGACTTTAGTTAAATCCTTTTCATCTTCCTGGGACTGGCTTAGAGTTGTTCTTAGTATATCGCCGAAATCATAAAGGCTAAGCCCGGGCATCACTGTGTCAAGATCGATCACACAAATACCCTTGTTTGTATCTTTGTCAATCATGACATTGTTTACTTTTGTGTCGTTGTGCGTTACCTTTAAAGAGGCATTACCAGAATTCAAGGCATCTGGAAAAACATCAAACATCCATGCATTGGATTTCAAAAAATCAATCTCAGCTTCACATTCTTTGGCTCTGCTGAACTCGTCATTTTTTAAAGCCTGCTCAAAAGTGGAAAATCGTTTCAGACCGTTATGGAAGTCCGGAATTGTGTCATTGAGAATTTGGCCATCTAAATCAGCAAGCAGCTTCTGGAAATTTCCAAACGCCCTGGCTGCCTCGTAAATCTGCTGGTTATCATTTATCACATCGTAAGTTTTGGCATTTGATATAAACTTATACATTCTCCAGTAATTGCCATCTTTATCGAGATGATAATTTTGATTATCGCTCGTTTTTATTAACGTCAAAACTTTTCTGTCGATGTCATCGGCTCCGGCAGTTTCAAGTTTCTTTCGGATGTGGCATGTGACCCGCTCAACATTATTCATTAATTTTACAGGTTCTTTGAAAATATTATGGTTTATCCGTTGAATAATATAGCAAAAATGACCAGAACCTCTGCAGCTGACTGCATAAGTATCGTTGATATGGCCGCTTCCATAGTTTTGAGCAGATGAAAACGGCTGATCTGCCTGGAAATTACTGAAAATTTCATGCAAGTCGTAATTCAAAACCTCCACCTTTCAAATTAATTATGCAGTATCGAGTTTTGCTGCTTCGAATTTATCTTTTTTTCCATTGATATTTCCCATTCGAATATATCGAAGATAAGCTAAATATAACCTTTCAGTGGTTTATAAGCAAGAATTACTATGAAAGAAGCTGGATGAAAAAAGTTTTAAAAGTATTAGTCACTGCTTGAAAATTGGGACATATCATTGTAAGATTTGGCAATATTATTAAATAAGTGGAGAAACGATGAAACCTACACTTTTAGTTCTTGCAGCGGGTATGGGCAGCAGGTACGGCGGCTTGAAACAGATAGATCCGGTTGGCCCTAATGGTGAAGCCATACTTGATTATTCCGTGTATGATGCTTTGAAGGCGGGCTTTGGCAAAGTTGTTTTTGTTATTCGTAAGAGTTTCGAAGATGCTTTTAAGGAAAAGATTGGCTCAAAACTTAAAGATAAAACCGAAGTTGTATATGTCCACCAGGAATTAGACAGCGGGCTTGGCGGTTTTGAAGTACCGGAAAATCGTCAGAAACCCTGGGGAACCGGTCATGCCATTCTGGTTGCAAAAAAGGTAATAAATGAGCCTTTTGCGGTTATAAATGCAGATGATTTTTACGGGTTTGAGTCATACAAACTCATGAAGGGTTTTCTCTCGGATGATGCCAGGCAGGATCTTTATTCGATGGTCGGGTTTTACCTTAGAAATACTTTGTCTGAACACGGTCATGTGTCGCGAGGCGTTTGTGAAGTGACAAAAGATATGTTTTTGGAAAAGGTTACTGAACGAACTAAAATTTTCCCAAAAGACGGAAAGATCGTTTATGTTTCTAAAGATGATCAAGAGATTTCTATAGAACCAGAAACTTTAGTATCAATGAATTTGTGGGGATTCCATCCTTCGATTTTCAAACACTTGCAAAAACAATTTGAAGATTTTCTGATAAACCACGCAAGAGAAGAAAAAAGTGAATTTTATATACCTTTCGTTGTTGATAATCTTATCAGGAACAAGGCTGTTTCTGTAAAAGTTTTATCAACCGATTCAAAGTGGTTTGGGGTTACCTACAGCGATGACAAGGCTTCGGCTCAACAAACAATAGAAAAGATGATAAACGAAGGTAAGTATCCCCAAGATTTGCAATTTTAAAAAGGTTTATTCTGGAATTATCAATTTAGTTCCCTTTTGCAGAAAGTCAGGGTTGGAAATTACGTCTTTATTAGCTTGGAAGATTTCACGCCATCGGCGAGAGGTTCCATAATATTTTTCTGATATTGCCGAAAGAGTATCAGATTCATTAACTATATGGAACCGTATTGTGATAACCTTTTCGCTTTCAAAGTCATTGGGGTCGGGAACAATTTTATCTTCTGCGATGCGGTATGCTTTTATTGTTTTCATCTCTTCGACCAGAGAAATGTTTTTGATGTTTCTGGAATCGTCTTTTGAATTAAGCCACTGATCTTTTGTGCCGATCCAGGGTGCAAACTGGTAATCATCGGGAAGATTCGAAACCTGGTTTTCATCAGGGCGAAGTTTTATCATCAACAGCAAGAGAACGATAAAAGTAACAATTGCTGCAATCAAATATAATTTAAAATGTTTAGTTCCAGCCAACATTTAAAAAAAGAAAGCCCCGGATGTTTAAGTCCGAGGCTTTTTAACTTTATGCAGATTTCTTTTTCTGTCCGACAACTAACAGCGGAGCAGCAATAGCGATAGAAGAATATGTACCGACTATTACACCAATCAACAAAGCGAATGTGAAACCACGGAGGCCTTCACCGCCGAGGATGTACATGATCAGAACTACTATGAAAGTTGTGAACGATGTCAGCAGAGTTCTCGATAGTGTCTGATTAATACTGTCATTTATGATGTTGGGATTGAGTACGTCAAGTTTACCTTTATTCTCACGAATTCGGTCGAACACGACGATGGTGTCGTTTAGCGAGTAACCGATAATGGTTAGTAACGCAGCGATAATTTCGAGATTGATCTTGAAATCCTGTATTCCCAATGCTGCGCCAAGAGGTGTGCCAGCTACGTATGTGGCTGCTACAACGGCACCAAGGGTAATACAGACGTCATGAACAAGAGCTGCGATTGCTGCCAAACCGTAGCGAGCGGTGCCGAATCGAATCCAGATATAACCAATGATCGCAATAAGCGAAAGTATAATGGCTATAAGAGCCTGTGTTTTGGCTTGCTGACCGATCGATGGAGCAATCTGGTTTACGCGTGAAAGCGAGGTTTCCATCTTAGCTGCTGCGAGCACTCTTGAAATTTCAGTATTTTCGAAATTTTCCCAGTCTTTGCCGGTTAGCTGAGTACCGTGAGCCTGACTTTTTACAGCAACGAAAATAAATTCATTGAGTTCTTTATCCTGGTCTGCATTTTCGAGGCTTACATAATTTGGAGTCAATAGCTTATAAGGATTTCTTGTATATCTAACCAGGTCCGGTTTGAACCTGAGAGATTCGAATCTGTTAATGATTTCGGAAGGTGAGGCAGATTCTTCAACTTTGACCTGAATTTTTATACCGCCGAGATACTGAGAAATTTCAGGGTAAGATTCGATCATTTCAGGACTGATCTGCTCAGTTGAAACTATCTCAGGCTCGAGACTGCTTAACACTTTTAGTTTATCCCTGAAAGCATCTTTGATGGCTGTGGTAACTACCTCATTAATTTCAGGTTCAGAAATTTCGGCATTTTCCGGAAAAGCATTATTGAGAACATCTACAATAAGCCCTTTATTAACCTGGCTTGTTGTAATTACAAAAGTATTTGCGTTTTCACCTTGTGACACTTTGAGGTTCTCAAGTTCCCGGCCGACTCTGTTGTAGGCATCCACCACCTCTTGCATTACTTGTTCAGATGTTCTTTGCTGCTGGTCTGTGAAAGTTACTTTGGTAGTGGCTGTATTAGTTTCAATTGTACTGATCTCATATTCCTGACCAGTTTCACCGACGGTGTAAACCTTTGCCCTTTGAATGAGCGGGTTATTTATAATTTCACCTTGTTGACGGATCATATTTTCAACCTGGTCTCGGTTGAGTTTCACATCTTCTTTCAAGGTGATAGTTGCACTGGTTCCGCCAGTGAATTCGATATCGTACTTACTATTTGCCTGATCATCACGGCTAAAGAAAATGAATAATCCGGCAGCTATAAAAACGATTGAAATAGTTGCGAAAACAGGGCGTGCGGACATCCACGAAAAAGTTGGATTTTTAACAATGCTCATCATAGGTATCTTGTTTTTGATAACCTTCATTTTGATGAGCAGCTCAAAAATTATCCTGGTAACGAACAATGCGGTGAACATGCTCGATACAATACCAAGCATCAATACGATCGCGAAACCTTTGATTTCTTCTGAAGCGACATAAAAGAGAATCGCAGCTGTGATAAACGTTGTTAAATTAGCATCGAAAATTGTTCTAAACGCCCTTTTGTAGCCTGAGTCAATGGCAACTTTCAGAGATGCACCTTTTAGCAGCTCTTCCCTGATCCTTTCGAAAATCAAGACGTTTGCGTCAACTGCCATACCGATGATCAAAATGATACCAGCGATACCTGGCAGAGTAAAAGTAGCATTGCTAAATGCCATGATTGCCAGAACGAAAAGCAGGTTCAGTACCAATGCCAGAACAGAAATGATACCGGCTCCGATGTAGTAAACCGTCATGAACGCAGCTACTGCGGCTAAACCGATAATTGCTGCAAATTTTCCTTTTTCACGGTTGTCTTCACCAATACCCGGGCCGATGGTATTTTCGGAAACCGGCGGTTCGATAAGCCTTGCTTTTAATGAACCGGCGTCCAGTTTGCTGACCATATCTGTAACTTCGGTCTGGGTGAACTTTCCTTCGATTATGCCTCTTTCGCTGATAGCGGATTGAATATTCGGAGCTGAAAGAGCAATGTCGTCAAGAATTATTGCTAAAGGCCTGTTTAGATTATTATCTGTCAACCTGTAGAAAAGACTGCTGCCAACGGTGTTGAATCTAAAACCGACCGCAGGTCTTCCAAGCGAGTCTGTAGTAACAAAAGCCTGGGCAAGTTTCCAGTCCCTGCCGTCTTCCTGGGCCAGTAATCTTTCCTGGGGCTGGTTGCTGGCAAGCACGTAATGCTTATTACCAAACTGCTCAATAATTCCGGGTGTATTCCATGAATCAATATCTTCGATTTCTATCCAGACATAACGGCTGTCAGAAGCAGCCTGGGGACCTTTTTGTTTTAAGTTATCAATGTAATTTGTCGCCATGGCTTCGGTGAAACCTTCATCGCCTGGAATCGGTATAATGCGGAATTCAAGAACACCGGCACCTTTGAGCATTCTCTTTAGGTCTTCAGGGCCGTCAAGCCTTCCGCGGAAGGGTCTGTATGCATCATAGGCATCGATGACCTGGCGGATTTCTTCTGTTCTGCCGGGGTAGTTGGCCAGCAACTGGTTTATGAGTTCCTGCCGCTGAGCGGAATCCTGTGGCAAATCCATAATATCAGTTACCTGAGAGACGGTAAGATTCAAACCCTGAAGTTTATTCAATGCTTGTGAATACCTGAGATTGAGGCCATCGACCTGGTTTGTAAGCTGATCGACTACTTCGCCCCATTGTTTATAAGTTTCAACATAATTTGCAAGAAGTTCGATTGTTTGAGGGGCTGGCTCGTCTGTGGCTGCATCAGCAAAATCTTTTATGCTTTTTTCAAGCTCGTTTGGATCCTGGTCTATCCACTGGCTAAGACTTGAACGCAAATCTTCTATGCTGACATTTTGCTCTTTGAGCTGACTTTCAAGCTGGTCCAGCTTTTGGGCCAAATCATCTCTTTGCTGCTGAAGCTGCTTTCTGGCCTGGTAAACATCGGCAAGTTCGGTTAATATTTCCAGTCTGTTTGGATCGCCCTGGGCGAATTGTTCAAACTGCTCCATACGTTCTTGCTGGTCCAGTTCAAGCGACCTTCTGACAATTGCAAGATTGACGTTCTGGTCTTGAAGCTGTTCAAGGGTCTCATTATACCGCTGCCTTTTCTGGATGATATCAGGACTGGCTAAGGGCATTTTGATCTCGATACGGCTATTGCCGTGAGCAACCCACTCAAGATTCATAATGTTCGAAGGATCAATTCGCCTTCTAAGGACCTTGATGGTTTTTTCAGCCAGACCTTTTTTGGCTTCGGCATCAAGGCCCCTTGTATCAATATCATAAATGATACTCGTTCCTCCAGCGAGGTCCAAGCCTTGTTTCAAAGTTTCCTGGGGAGGATAAAGTTCCCACACTGCCAGTACTACTAAAAGTATGACTAAAGCTATCTTCCAAAAAAGATTCCTATTCATAAACTATCTCTTTCTTAGTAAAAACATCAATTGAGTTCAATTATTTTTCAATTTCATCTTTAAGGGTTGTTGCGATTGCACCCTTTATGACCCTGATTTTTGTATTGGTTGATTCATCGACTTTGAGAATCACTTCATTGTCACGGATATCAACAACCGTGCCGATCATGCCGCCGATGGTTCTTACCTTATCATTTTTTGCGAGCTCATTTATCATATTCTGATGTTTTTTCTGTTTTTGCTTTGGGCCCCTGAACATCAGGAAGTAAATGACCACGATCATCAAAACAAGAAAGATCAATTGCGTATTAAACGGGCTTTGTCTGGTTGCACCCGGACCATTAGGGTCTGCAGGTACAGCACCATCCTGAGTTGTAATATTTTCTGTTTCGGGCGCATCAACAGGTTCAGAAACTACCGGCTGAGCGTCTTCCTGAGCTAACAAATAAAAGCTTGTGTTCATTTTAAATCCCTTCAAATTTTTATGTGCGTTTATGGGCACAATTGTCATACAATTAATTCGTACTTTTTCCAAAATATCATAAATTTAGAATTTATACTTATACACCAAAATCAGCGAATAATACACCTTTTTTTTTGACGAGAAAGAGGTTTTTTTGGATAATTTAGGACATTATTAGTTTTTTTGCCTGTCAATCCATTAAAATCTACTTCGTTACGTAATGTTTAACTAAATTGTTCTAAATTCAAAATTTACAAGAATTTATGTATCTGCATTCAAGAAATCCCGAGCCCAGCGGGCAAAGGTGTCTTCCTGGATTTTTTGGCGGATATTTGCCATCAAACGCTGAAAATAGCTGATATTATGAATTGACAGCAAAATAGGGCCCAGCATTTCACCGACATTGAAAAAGTGCCGAATGGCTGCTCTTGAAAAATTGCGGCAGCAATAACAGTCGCAGGTTTGATCCACAGGTGAATTGTCATCTGAATGAGAAGTATTTCGCATTTTGAGATAGCCAGAATCCACAAAAGCTGTCCCGTTTCGGCCGTTCCTGGTAGGAAGAACACAATCGAACATATCTACACCGGCATAAACTGACGCTACAATATCCTGAGGCATTCCAACTCCCATCAGGTACCGCGGTTTGTTTTCAGGCAGTAACGGTGCCGTAAAATCAACAGTCTTTATCATGTTTTCGTGCCCTTCTCCAACGCTGAGACCGCCAATTGCATAGCCTGGAAAATCAAGATCGATTAACTTTTGAGCACAGTAGTGGCGCATCTGCGGATCGATGCCGCCCTGAACGATTCCGAAAAGCAGCTGATCATCCCTGCTATGTGAATCTTTGCATATCTTTGCCCATCGGATGGTTCTTTCGACAGCATCCTCAAGCTTTTCGGGTGTACATGGAAATGGAGTGCATTCATCGAAACACATGATAATGTCCGCGCCTAAGCGGTTCTGCACCTCTGTAGCGATTTTCGGGTCAAGATACACCCTTCTTCCATCGATATGGCTGTTAAACTCTACCCCGTCTTCGCCGACACGGTTGAGAGTCTCAAGCGAAAAAACCTGGAAGCCGCCGCTATCGGTAAGGATGGGTTTATCCCATGACATAAATTTATGCAAGCCGCCGATTTTCTCGACGATATCAACGCCTGGACGAATCACCATATGATATGTATTTGCAAGAATGATCTGTGCCCCGGTTTGCTTGATAGTATCCGGAAAGAGCCCTTTGACGGTTCCCCTGGTACCGACGGGCATAAAAACCGGCGTTTGGATTTGCCCGTGAGCGGTATTCAAAATACCTGTTCTTGCATGACAATTACTGTCTTTCGATTTGACCGTAAAGATATCCATATCAATAGTACTTAACCAATTCTGGGTTTGAATAATAGTAGTTTATAATCTGCTGCCAGGTATAATCTTCTCTGGCAAGCTGCTGAGCTCCGCATTGGCAAAGACCTACGCCGTGTCCGAAGCCCTGGCCAGAGTAGAATACCCAGAATCCATCTAAATTCGCAAGTTCAAATATGGTTCCTTTGATCTTCATGCCGGTTGAGTCTATTGAAAGACGCAAATCTTCGGCTCTGAGAGTTATCGTTTTACCGGTATTGCCGGTCAGTTCTACATTTGTCCAGCGGGAAACCTGACCGAAGTTTCTTTTTCGCCTGGCTTTGATATCTGTTATGGGCCCAAGGGGTTTGATCGTATCATATTTGGCACAAAGTTTTTCAGTCAAGTCTTCATTTGAAATTTTATAGGGTTTCCATTGATAATCTTTTGATCTTGCAACCTTGATGCAATAGGGACAAGGTTTTCCTTTTAGATTGCTAAAACCCTTTCCGAAAACATTTGCTGCGTCCTCGGTATGACCTCCGCATGATGAGGAGAAATAGGCAGGAAAGATTTTCTTTTCAGATAACATGACAATTCCTTCGGTTTCTCTTGCCGCTTCTAATGATGCACTGAATTCGCTTGCCAGTCCATTGTAAACCTGATTGGCCTGGGTTCTTCTAACATCATAGTTGCGGTTGGGTCCGTAAGTTTTTTTATGGTACAAACAGTATGTTCTTGAAGCGACTGCTTGAGCTTTCAAAGCGCTTGCATGCCAATACCTGGGCATTTCGGCGCCTATTACAGAGGCTATGTAAGCCTCTAAAGGGATATGATTGATGACATCCAGTTTACCTTCGGAGTTGATGTATATCCGCAAGTACCCCCGACAAACAAAACCATCGGCATTTATAACAAATGGCGAGCGAGGTTTGAATGATAACTCAGTTGCCGGAAATATTCCTTGATCTATTTTAAAACCGTATTGAGAAGGCTCAATTGTAAATTCGTCACTTGAATCGAAAGGAACTTTTGAGCCATCTGGTTTGATCACTTCAAAACCTTCATCCGCACTGACCGTAAGCTTTTGAAGATCAGAAAAGATAAGAACTCTTACCCAGAAATTTTCCGGTTTGTCCATGTTCACAGTAGGTTTTGGTCCCCTGTCGAAAATAAAAAACGATCCCAGCAGCAAAACCAATATAAAAGGCCACAGCCAATTGTTTTTCTGACTATGGCCTGGGAATAGCCGGTACTTATTTAAAAACATTTACTACCTTTATGTAAGTTGCCTTAAATCAAGCCCGAATTTCTTCAAAGCCTGTTTTATTTCATTTAGGCTTGTAACGCCGAAATTTTTGCATCCGAGCAATTCGGCTTCGGTTCTTCTTGTAAGGTCGCCGATGACTCTGCCGCCCAATCTTTCAACTGCTTTTTTTGCACGTACGCTAAGCTCGAGTTCAGTGATGGGCTTGGTAAGCAGTTCGTTTTCTTCTCCGGAATATTCTTCATCTTCAAGCTGATGGTTATTGTCTTCAGTGGTTGAACCTAATTTCAGTCCCTTGGATTCCATAATTGCGCGGATTTCTTTCAATGAAGTCTCACCGAAATTTTTATAGCTTAGAAGTTCACTTTCGCTGATCCTGGCGAGGTCCGCAAGTGTATGAATATTCATTTTCCTCAGGCAATTTCTGCTTCTTACGCTAAGTTCAAAATCACTGATCGGTATTTCAAGGATTTTATTATGCTTGCCAATTCTTTTTTCTTTTTCTTCATCGTAAACCATCGTCATAGAGTTGGCGATATCCTTTTTGAACAGGATTGCTCTTTCGTGATTTGGATGAAATTTCAAAACGGTATTCACACAAGAAACCGCATTATGGTAATCTTCGCGTTCTTCATAAAGTACGGCAAGATTCAAAAGTGCGGCTACGTTAACAGGTTTTTTTGCAATGAGCTGTTTATAATAGTCGATTGCCGCTTCTTCATTTCCTCTTAGATCACATGCAATCGCAAGGTGGAAAAGTGCTCTGGAGTGATCGGGGTCAAGTTCGATCGCTTCTTCATAGTTTTCGATAGCCTGCTGGTAATCCCCGGTTGTCTCAAGCAATCTTGCCTTTTCGTAATGATACGCAGCTGAGACGTTTTCCAGTGATTTATGGTTATCCAACTCTTTTTGAGCTTCCTGGAACTTTTTGGCATCACGAAGGATAGCCACTTTTTCCAGGTTATTTTCAAGAGTATCCGACTTTTTGGCTGCTTTTTGGGCATATTCATAGGCCTGGTCGAAATCGCCTATTTTACGAAGAGACCATCCTATATACTGGAATTTTTCGATACAATCGTCAGCTTTGTTTAAGTTTTCAACCGCTTTTGAATCCATTCCTAAAATAGAAAAAGCAATTCCCGCCGCTAAATAATTACCCTGCTGGGCAGCATCCTGTGCGGCCTGGCTGAATTTGATTCTCTTAGCTTCAGATGAATTAACATGTTCATACAGCTTATAAAGCTCATCTTTTGAAGGCAGTTGGCCAGAAAATAAATCGATTCCAGATTCTGTAACTGTTGACATAATTGCTTGCTCCGATTTAAATTGAAACTTTGATTTCGATTAAAAAGGTTATTATATGTTTCTGTAAATAAAATGCAATACCATTTTTTGTCTTGAATTATTAAGGGTCCATTTTATTGGTTATTGGTTCGCGAATCCAGGAACGCTCTCAGTATTTCTGCTGCAGCGATGGCATCGATACGTTTTTTCTTTTTTTTGTTTGTAAACTGTGCATCAGCTATTTTGTCATGAGCTTTATAGCTGCTCAAACGTTCATCCTGGAAATAAATGGGAATATCCGCCGCGGCAGTTTTTAAATTTTGTGCAAATTGGCGGGTTATTTTAGCTTGTTGTCCTTGTGAACCGTCCATATTGAGAGGTAAGCCAATTATAACAGCTTGCACCTGGTAAGATTTGATGATTTGGAGTATCTTATCGATCAAGCCGGCAGGTGAATTTATCACTTCCAACGGCGAACATATAATTTCGTCAGGGTCACAAATCGCCAGCCCTGTTCTCTTTTGGCCGTAATCTATCGCTAAATAACGCATTAAAGGAATTTATCGCCCATTTTTTCTTTGATGATTGCGATCAGCTCTTTAAGTTTTTGCGTGTCATCCAGGGGGCAAACCAATGTTGCGTCGGGGCTATGGGCTACAACCATGTTTTCCAATCCAATTGCCGCGATCAGATGGTCTTTATCTTCTGTGACAATTATATTGTTTTTGCAGTCGATTAATTGTGAATGACCTGCGACGACTATATTATTGTTTTTGTCCGATTTGATTATGTCTGCCAAGGCAGCAAAAGATCCCATATCGAGCCATCTGCAATTTAGCCGGATCCCGTAAACATCGCTGGCATTTTCCATCACTGCATAATCGATGCTGATTTTCGGCAGTTTGACGAAATTTTCCCTCAGTATTTTTTCCTGAAGAGAGGTTTGCCATGCTTTTTGGATGCTTATAATGATTTCTTTTGCTGCAGGTATATTCTTATAGATAAGTTCGAGAACCCTTGACGCTTTCCAGACGAACATACCCGAATTCCAGCAATATTGGCCAGATTGAACGTAATCAGTGGCTGTTTTTATATCGGGCTTTTCTTTGAATGAGGCTACCGAATAGATTGGATTTTCAGATGCTTCGAAATCAGCTTTTTCGCCAAGCTTTATGTATCCCAGCTGAGTACTTGGAAAGTTAGGTTCTATGCCAAAAGTAACCAGCGATTTGGGGTTGGATTTTACAAACTTCAAAGCGTCACTTACGGCATTTTGAAGAACTGGTGCGGGTTCGATAATCTGGTCGGCTGTCAGAATGGCCATTGTTGCATTGGGGTCGAACTTCGTCAAAACACCCGCGGCCATGGCAATCGCTCCCATAGTGTCGCGAACTGCTGGCTCGGCGATTACGTTATCGAAAGGTACTTCGGGAAGAGATTCCCGGACAACATCACAATAACCGGCATTTGTGAGTATGAGTATATTTCTGTCATCAAAAATCGGTGACAATCTTTCGTAACATTGTCTCAGGAGTGTTTGACCATTTAGCAGCTTCAAAACCTGTTTAGGTCTTTTTTCTCTGCTCAAAGGCCATAATCTTTTGCCTGTTCCACCAGCTAATATAACAGCATAATCCATAACGCAACCCTATAAGTTTCTGGTTTTGATTAAATTACCAGAATAAATCTTAAGGATGAATAAATCAATAAAAAATTATATGGACAAAAAAAAGGCCGTTAAAAACGGCCTTTAATCCATATTTAAGTACTAATCTTGTTTTCGGGAACACGAATCTTTTTGGCGGGGGCAGTTTTCACGCCGCTGTTGCCTATTTTCTCTCATTTGTTCTCTTTTTTCCTGCATTTCTTTGTATCTCTCTTTGGCTTGGGCGGCTCTTTTTTCCATACGGTCTATCAACTGGTCAAGTTTTTCAACTGTTTCTTCCGCTCCTTCATCTTTAGCTGTCTCGCGAATGCTTTTGAGCTGTTCCATAAATTCCTGATGATTTTTTTTCATCTGCTCTTTGCGTTGATCCATTTGTTCTCTTCTGTGCTGCATTCTTTCACGCATATGCTCACGACGCTCAGTTCGAACATTGCTGCCTCTTTCTTCACTTTCTTTGTCGTTTTTTTCGGCAAAAGACATGTAGGAAGGGATCGCCATAACCGCCAACAAGATTGAAATAATTAATGTTTTTTTCATTTGTGTCTCCTTTTTTAAAAATTATTTTTACTTTCGTAATAGAAGACGTAGAAAAGATGAAGTTTATTGCAAATTTTATACATTTGCCATCAAATTCAAACTTTCAACCTCGATTTTTTTCTTAATCATCCTGGAATCTATCAGCCCAGCGGGGGTCAAATCATCATTTAATACCGGCAAAGGCTCAACACCGGTGTCCTGAATTTTATGCCATGCCTGTGATATGTTGTCGTTTAAGGATATCCCTTCTATGTCACTGTCGTAAACATCAGCTACCAAAAGCCAATCCCAACTGTCGCTATCCAAAACAATGCTCTTGATCTGGTCGAATGCGAGCAGTCCTGCCAATTTTCCAGCTTTGTCAACGACCGGATACGCAAGGTACTCTCCCTGAGAAAATCTTTTGACGACCTGGCTTACTTTATCAGTCAGCTGGAAAGATTCGATAGGAATAACAGCTGTCTCGGAAACTTTTACCTGTTCCATAATGTCCTCGTCGGTAATATTTCGGTCGTTTTCCTTTGCCAGCTTTATGCTCAATTTGGCCATAGCCGGTCCGATTATCTGAACGATGAACGTTGTCGCAGTTACTCCCGAGATGATCAGTTCTCCCAAAGATAAAGTTTCAGTAACGAAAACATCGCCCATGTGCTCGCTTGCCATAATCGATAATCCGATTGCAACACCGCCTTGCGCCAGTATCCCCATCCCCGAATACTTTTGGACAACAGGCGCGGCACCAGATATTCTTGCACCGATATAACAGCCCAGAATCTTGCCCCCGCTTCTGCCCAGGACATATAAAATGACTATTGCCCAAAGCCACAAAGGCATGTTGTTTATGCCTAATCTTGCACCGACAAGCACAAAAAACATAACGTAAATCGGCCCAGAAAAACTTCTGACCACCGCAACCAGTTCTTCGCTTCTGTGAGGTGTAAGATTGACGATAATAAAGCCCATTGACATGGTAACAAGTATTACATCCAGTTTTAAAGTGTTAGAAAGGCCTATAATAAGTAAGAGCATACCGATTGCAATCGCAAGCATCCTCTCGTTTTTCTTGTGCAGGTACCGCATAAATAAAACCATTATCGCCCCCGCAGCCAGGCCAAAAACGATTGATCCGCCCAGTTCAATGGCGATTCCAAGCATGTGCCCTGCCATGCTGGTACCGTTACCTATGAGCATCTCAGCGAAACTGGTTCCTATCCCATAAAGGGTCATCGCAAGTGCATCGTCCAACGCAACTATCGCGATTATCGTAGTGGTCAATACCCCTCGCGACCGGTATTCCCAAAGGACTTCAACTGTTGAAGCAGGGTCAGTCGCTGATGCTATTGCTCCAAAGACCACACCTGCCGCTAAGCCAGCTGCCAAATTATGCGTTAGAAAGTAAATAACCGCAAAAGTTGAAACTGAAACGAACAAAAACGCCAGAATCCCTTCCCATATCAAAATCTGAACAAACTGTTTGCCGTATTTACGGAATGTATCGAGTTTCAGCTCGCCCCCCACCAGAAAACCGATCAGCCCAAGGGCAAACCATGTAAAAGAATATAATTTTTCAAAATGTTGGGCATTAAGAAGTTGAAAACCGCTTTTGCCAATTAAAATTCCAAACGCTATATATCCAACAACCTGTGGGATTTTGATTTTTTGAAAAAACCATGCACCTAACGCTCCGCCAAGAACACCGATCCCAAGCAGTACAAGTATTCCTATATGAATTTCAATCATCGCAAATGGGAAAATCATTTTTTACCCTTAAAAAAAGATTTATTGTATAGAAGAAAACTATCAGATTACAAGATATTTCTTTTTGTTCGGTCCTTATTACCTGACTTTGCAGTTTATCTGCCATTGTGACAGTGAGCTCTGAAAAGTTAAATCACTATTTTACAAGCATTTATAAGTAAAACGCAAACTGGAACAGCCGTTGCTTGATATTGTTTGTATAATAGTTAGTTGAAATGAGGTTTATATATGAAATTTGATAAAATTACGATCAAAGCACAGGAAGCCCTTGCAACGGCCCAGCAAAAAGCCATGTCCAATTCGGATACGGTAATGTCAACCCTTCATTTGCTTTCGGCTTTGCTGGAAGACGAAGAAGGAATAGTTCGTTCGATTTTGAGCAAAATCGGGACCAAAGTTACCCGTTTAGAACAAATGGTCAACGATGAAATCGCCCGTCTGCCCAAAGGGACAACTTCGGGCCAGATGATAATGCCGGAGATGGAATTTAACCAGGTCGTCCTCGATGCGCAGAACCGGGCGGACAAAATGGGAGATGATTATCTAAGCGTAGAACATCTCTTTATCGCCCTTGCGGCCAACAAAAGCAAGGCTCAGGAAATTTTAAAGCTAAATTCGATCAACGTTGAGCAGATTGAGGCGGTTTTGAAAAAGATAAGAGGCGGACAAAAAGTAACCGATTCTTCGCCTGAAGCGAAAATGAACGCTTTGGAGAAATATGGAATTGACCTGCTTGAAATGGCTCGAACAGGAAAGCTGGACCCGGTTATTGGGCGGGAAGATGAAATCCGCAGATGCATGCAGGTCCTTAACAGGAGAACTAAGAACAATCCTGTTCTCATCGGTGAGCCCGGCGTGGGTAAAACCGCAATAGTCGAAGGTCTTGCTCAGCGAATTGTTGCAGGTGATGTGCCGACGGGCTTGAAAGATAAGCGGGTAGTGGCTTTAGACATGGGTTCACTTATCGCTGGGACAAAGTTTCGCGGCGAATTCGAGGACCGATTTAAGGCGGTTTTAAAAGAAGTAACCAGTGCCAATGGTCAGATCATTTTATTTATTGATGAGCTGCATACGATAGTTGGTGCAGGCAAAACCGAAGGGTCTGTTGACGCGGGCAATCTGTTGAAACCGTCGCTTGCCAGAGGTGAACTGCGATGCATTGGTGCGACAACGATTGATGAATACAGAAAACATATCGAAAAAGACGCTGCACTTGAAAGACGTTTTCAGCCGATCATGGTCGATGCCCCTTCAGTTGAGGAAACCATCGCAATTTTACGCGGATTGAAAGATCGTTACGATGCGCATCACGGCGTAAGGATTACCGATGCCGCGTTAGTGGCTGCTGCGACTTTGTCCAACAGGTATATCACGGATCGTTTCTTGCCTGACAAAGCGATCGATTTGATAGATGAAGCTGCATCGAGGTTGAGAATCGAAAATGATTCTCTGCCTGCTGATCTTGATAATATAAGAAGACGGATAATGCAGCTTCAGATCGAGCGAGAAGCGTTGAAGAAGGAATCTGATCCTGCAAGCAAGAAAACATTGGAAAATACAGAGAAAGAGCTTGCGAATCTGCAGGAAGAAAATGACCGCCTGACCGCGCAATGGGAAGACGAAAAAAAACAAATCGATGTAATAAAGGATTTGAAAAAGCAGATCGAAGATGCCCATACAAGGCTTGATCAGGCCCAGCGCCAGGGCAAACTTGAGGAAGCTGCACGTTTGAAATATGAAACGATTTTGAACCTGAATAAAGAGCTTGAGGAAAAAGAACAAGCTATCGGCAATTCTGATAAGTCCCAGATGATTCAAAACGAGGTTAACGAAGAGCAAATAGCTGAAGTGGTCAGCAAATGGACCAATATACCGATTGTAAGGCTGCTTTCGGGCGAAAAGGAACGATTAGCCAGAATGGAAATCGAGATCGGCAAGCGTGTTGTCGGCCAAAATGATGCTGTGGCGGCAGTTTGCAATGCTGTTCGTCGAAGCCGCGCGGGCTTGGGCGATCCAAACAGACCGATTGGTGTTTTTCTATTTTTAGGGCCAACCGGTGTTGGTAAAACAGAACTTTCCAAAGCTTTGGCACAGTTTATGTTCAATGATGAAAATGCCATGACACGAATAGACATGAGCGAGTATATGGAGCAGCATTCGGTTGCACGTCTTATCGGTTCGCCTCCCGGTTACGTCGGCTTTGAAGAAGGCGGAAGACTTACCGAATCTATAAGGCGAAGGCCTTATTCGGTTGTGCTCTTTGATGAAATTGAAAAGGCACATCGCGATGTTTTTAATGTTCTTTTGCAAGTCTTCGACGATGGAAGATTGACTGACGGCAAGGGAAGAACTGTTGATTTCAAAAATACGGTTATAATCATGACCAGCAATATCGCCAGTGAGCATATTCAGCAGCTTACCAGTGAAGCAGGTGCCGATTGGGAAATTGAAGCACATGTTAAAGATGAACTGAAAAAATACTTCAGGCCCGAATTTCTTAACCGTATCGACGAAACGATCGTTTTCCATACTTTGAGCAAAAATCAGCTTGGGCAGATTATCGAGATACAGCTTCGTGAGCTGGCTCAAAGACTTAAAGATAAGAAGTATAAACTTGAAGTTGACCAGAGCGCAAAAGATCTGCTGATGGCAGAGGGCCTTGACCCTGCTTATGGTGCAAGACCTCTAAAACGAGTGATTCAGCAGAAGATTGAAAACCCGCTTGCATCGGAAATTATCGCAGGAAATATAACAGAAGGCGATAAAATCAAAGTAATCGGCGAACATCATCGATTCCGGTTTGAAAAAGTCTAAAAACATGAAACCGGTTTAAAACGCCAACTATATCTGTTCTACATACAATTTTGTGGCGGGATGGAAACTTAGCCATGTGAAGGTAAAAAAGTTCCCGTGGACAATCGGCTTTAGACGCTTGCCTTTGAGCATACCCGCAATGGCATGGCCGGTTATATCCCAGACGCTGTTAGTTGGCTGATCCATTATCGTATTCCATGTATAAGAAAAGGTTAGTATCTCGCCATCAACCCTTCGGTCAAATATACCGGTAGAACCTATTTCTTTTGATGATGGTATGTTGCGTTCATCAACTGCGGAAACAGCACCATCGAGATGGAAAATCACAAAAGGCACATCGTTTTTTTCATCATTAAAGACCTTTTGTTTAAAGGTAAATGAATAGGGATATCCATAGAAAACATCACCAATGTTGAAAACAAGAATTCTTTCCATAGGCGAAATTTCTTCGGTATAATTTTTTTCATAGTCGATATCGTGCTGACGGTCATAATCTTTACCATCCAGGCTGTAATAATCCAGGCTTGAATGCCGGCTAGATTCGACAACATAAGCTTCGTATGGATCAGGTCTGAACCTATCGAACTTATAATAAGGGTTTGTTCCGTAATCTTTATATTGCTGATTATCAGTTGATAACACCAAACCTTCAGGATATGCTTGCTGGAATTGTTCAAAGGAAATTATCTGGCACGGAATAGGTATCAATTTTGCCCCGGTTAAATCACCTACAATTGCATTTCCTGTTATCTGCTGCCAGAAAGATTCTGTTTTATAGTCATATAAAATTGTATTTAATTTCCTGAGATAACCCGTTATACCGAAAGTTAGAATATCCTTGCCGACTCTCCTGTCGTAAACAATAGTACTATAAGACAAGGGAGAAAAGGTAACAACTACCGGCACCCCGCCGACGACATCATTGACCGCTTCGTGCCAGATTAGAATCTGCAGTGGATAAGCCCTGGCTTGGCCATTTATGTAAACTGAAATGACCGGCTCCTTATCTTCCAACCATGTTCCAGCATCTGCGTAACTTACCCAATTGGGATCAATTATCGAGGGTATTCCATCTTTACTGGGCCCCCCTGGAAGAATTTCTTCGGGGTCAACTGCCGAAATTTTAAAATTCGTTTTAAACTTCGACAAAGGATCAAAAGGATCTGCATAAAGTTCTACATCTTTTTGAGTGTATGGATTTCGGCCATACGCGTTGACTGCTAAAATTATAATGATCACCGTAAAACTTACGGCTTTGAAATTTTTCATAAAATACCTGCTAAAGTTAATAAATGGCCTATTATATTGTAAAAAAAAAGACAGTCAAAAAAAAACTGCCTTTTCACTTTTATTTAATGTTGGATTTATATTTATTGAGTTTTCTCAAATTCCAAAACTGTTCCATTTATACAGTAACGCAAACCAGTCGGAGCAGGTCCGTCATTGAATACATGCCCGAGATGCCCCCCGCAACGGCCGCATAAAACCTCTATTCTTTTCATTCCGTAAGAGCTGTCTTCTTTAGTTTCAATGCTTTGGTCGGTATATGGTTGAAAAAAACTGGGCCATCCGGTACCGGATTCAAACTTGCTTTGAGACTTAAAAACAGGATTTCCGCATCCGACACACCGGTAAATACCCTGACCTTTGTTTTCAAGATGCGGCCCTGAACATGCCATTTCAGTACCCTTTTTCCGTAAAATTCTATACTGCTCAGGAGTAAGAATCTCTCTCCACTGCTGGTCCGTTTTTACTACTTTTTCCATTTTTTCCTCTCCCGCGATTGACGCAGTCTCTGTAAAACCGGGATTGTCCTGTAAATTTAAAATTACAACAGAAACAATAACCAGAAAAACGACAACTATACCTTTAAACCTGTTATCCATTTCATTTACCTTTCAAACCCATTATATGATACGAAATGGTCAAAAAAAAGGTTCAGTTTCAGATTTTAAAGTAACATTCGTAATGCCTGTTGAACAAACCGGCTGTGCGAATTGCCCATAAAACATAAACCTGCGCTGCCAGAACCGCGACCGATTTAAGGATTATACTATAAACATCCCCTTCCAGCACATGGGGCATCATGTCAAGAAAATGAATCATCAGCACCAAACCCGCAAACAACAGAAATACAAGCATGTAAGCTTTAAAGGCCTTGAAAGCAGGTTTTAGCAGGTAATCGGGGCGAAGTGCTTCCCAGTCATTCGTCATTGCAATATGTATGTAAGCTGATGGAACAGAAAATACACACAAAACCCAGATGACTTGTAATATGATCATCGGGTCATTTGTGTAAAATGCAATAAGAGGCTTTTTCTCCAGGCCAAAAGCTTCAAAAAGACCGAACCCGATCAGCAACGGGAAAAAAATGCCGATAAATGAAAGTGCGAAGATAAAAAAAGGCTTTAACATGTGCTGCCAAAGCGGAAATTCCATATCTTCGAAAGGCGGGGGAAGCTGATCGACTCCGCAAGCGGTGTCATTGAGAAATGTCATATAAATTTCAAAAATTCTGCCGATCGCGCAAAATAAAATAAAAAGCAGCAATAGAAATATCAACACCGAAATAAGAAAAAGAATTGCACCTATAGGATTAGTAGGCGGCGAAATCTTTGTAGAGGCGGTTACTGAGGCATAATAAAGAACCAAAGCCGCAATCGTTATTACTTCGATATGGTAAAAAGTAGAAATACTTTCCTGTGAAAATATCGCGGACCATGAATCTTTGAAAACGGCTTTGTAGAACCCCTTTTTGGGCTTTTGAGCAATTTTGTTTTTTTCTTTTACTTTTTCCGGTTTAACGTCTGACTTTTCTGGAATGATAAATTTCTTCTGACAAGCAAGACATTTTGCCCGCCTGCCTTTATATTTGTCATCAAAGGCACATAAAGACTTGCAATAAGGGCATCTAAACGAGATTGTCATTTTTAAGTTACTTGTAATGCATTTAATCTTCGAAATTTAATCCCAGCCATCGCATCAATATAACAACTCAACGCTGGTCACGCATATATAATTTTAAAAGAACCAGCCTTGATTTCGGGCTCGTTGAACCGATATTACGATCGGTTAACATTTAGATCCGGTCCACTGACAAATATTTGATTTCCAGTTTATTGAGGCGCGGAAATATCCATTGGTATATTGGCTTCTGCTGGTTTTCCGCCGCTCATTCTGGTTGCATCCTCTACATACTCAATTTTCCCATCACCGCCGTTGGCAGCGAATTTCGGTTCCGGCAGGCCAGTTACCAATTCATCAATTTCAATGTCTTTCTTTTCTTTCATCGATAAATTAGCTGCTATGCCGGTCAGGATCGAATATGCACCCTGAACATAATCGGCATTTCGTTTATATGGATCCGGTTCGGGTGTGCCGAATATGTCATTTAGCATGACGGCATCACCGCCGCCGTGAGCACCTGTGCCCTCATCGACTTCTATTTCGTATGGGGTTTTGAAATGCGGATATACCCTTACCCAGGTACCTTCGGACTGAAAACCGCCCTGTACCTTGCCATCGCCGCTGATGTACGAAGACTCTTCGCAGTGCTGTTCGAGTCTGCCTTTTGTGCCGTTGAAAGCTACATGGTAACCTTCCCACGGACTAAAAGCATTTAAACTGTAGCTCAGGTAGGTGCCGTCTTTGTATTTGGTGGTGAGATTCATTGTATCTTCGATATTGATCTCATCAGAGAAAACACACCTGTCACGTTCATAGCCGTCGTATTCTTCCTGATCGAGATATAGCTGCTTCATCACATCGTATGAAGCCATATCGAGATGGAAATTACATTTATCACTTACAGGGCAAGTCAGGCATCTTTCGGAATGGTCTTCCAGGCCGTAGCGCGCGGCCTGCTGTTCATTGTAAAATACCCTGTCGCCTTTGGCGAAAACAGATTCTGGCCTGGAGCCCAGCCACCAGTTTATCAGATCGAAATGATGAGTGGATTTATGGACCATCAATCCGCCGGAATTGGCTTTATCGCGGTGCCATCTGCGGAAATAATCTGCGCCGTGGCTTGTGTCGAGCATCCACTTGAATTCAACGCTCAAGACCTTGCCGATTATGCCGTCCATCAGGAGCTTTTTGATCTGAGTACGAGGGGGAGAATAACGATAGTTGAAAGTAACCCGCAAACTCCTGCCAGTTCTCTTGACAGTATCAACTATTTTTTGACATTTGGCGGCATCGGTGGTCATGGGCTTTTCTGTGATTACATCGCAGCCGAATTCCATTGCCCGGCAGATATACTCATCGTGCATGCTGTCTTTGGTGCAGACTATCACCGTATCAGGTTTTTGCTCCTCAAGCATCAGATCGAAATCATCAGAAATGTAACATTTTACATCTATCCCTGCTTTGGCCAATTTAGCCTGTCGAAGCTCCATTCTGCCTTTATTTATATCGCAAAGAGCTGTCAATTGAGCAGTTTCTTTATAAGGACCCGAAAGTGCATCTGTAAACATCACAGATCTTCCGCCAACGCCAACCAATACATACTTTTTCATTGTGTTCCTCTTAAGTATTCTTTTTTAACCAATCAAGAAAAGCTTCACCCTGAGCAGGTGATTGAGCTGTTACACTATAGACAATTATTCCGGCTTAGTCTCTTATTGCCGGCAAAGCGAATCTTCTGAACATGTCCGGACTAAACAAGCAAATAAAGTCTGGTTAATATAATCGATTTTACCTCGGTTGTAAAGCTGGATTTCTGAATCGCTGCCAATTTTATTCTTATCGCCATATTTCCAAAATTCACTGAACATTCGCCTGTAAACCGGGCGAATTCGATTTTTGAGTTGGGGCAACTAAATCAAGCTTATCGATAAAAAACTTACACACTAACAAGGATTTCGATGTTTTTCCAGCCAGTTTTCCACCCATTTCTGAGCTTGATCGGGGGTTTCTATATGTTCAGACAATTGGGCTATATACAATTCTTTCGAGAGGTGGCCTACCTGGGGACCTGGACGTGCGCCTAAGTTTATAAGTTCATGACCATTGAGCAGGGGTTTGGGTTTCAGTTCTTTACCTGCAAGGGCATTTACCCGGCGCTTGAATTTATTGAAATTATTCACAGGCAGATTCTGGGCTTTTAAGTGGGCCTTTTTCAATGCGACAAGGTCTTCGAAATATGGCTCTGACATTAATATCTTCAGCTGGGCAAGTGGGATTTCGGGCTGATCAGCTTTAGAAAAGTTTTCTAAAAGGAAATGGACGTGTTTGAACTGATTTCTGCTTAGCCGCAGGGCATGAATTTGGTCAAAGGCTTTGTTGATAGGCTCATACAGAAAAAAGGCGGCAAGACTTAATGCAAAATCGATATCCTTAGGCAAATTAGAAATCAGTGCAATAGTTTCGGATTCTTTTTCCAGATTATAACCTTTGAATATTGAAGCAGCTAAATCAGAATCAATAAAAAGTTTAGTACCAATTTTTCTGTTGGGGTGTGTTAAAATGCCTTCCAGTTCAACTGCGATTCTTTCGCTTGATATCTTGTTGATTTTCGGAGCATTTTCTTTTATGGCTTTGAAAGTTTCCGATTCGATGTGAAAATCGAATCTTGAACTGAAACGAATAGCTCGCAACATTCTTAGGTAATCTTCAGCGAATCTTTTATGCGGGTTACCAATTGCCCTGATTACTTTTTTCTTTAAATCTACTTGCCCGTTCACATAATCGAGAACCTTTTTTTCGATTGGATCATAATACAAACCGTTAATCGTAAAATCCCTTCTAAGGGCATCTTCTTTCATACTTGCATAGTGAACAGTTGAGGGATGTCTGCCGTCGTGGTAACCGGTCTCGGTTCTAAATGTTGCTACTTCGACCGTTGTTTTGTGCTGCATTACCATCACCACACCGAATTGAGCACCAACTTTCAACGTTCGAGGAAATATGGCAGAAACCTGCTCGGGATGGGCATCAGTGGTTACATCGTAATCTTTAGGCTGAATCCCTAAAAGCATATCACGCACGCAGCCGCCTGCGAAATAGGCTTGAAAACCATTATCCCGCAATTTTTTTACAATTCTCAATGCCAACTGGCGATTTGTGATTTGATTACTCAACTTTTTCTTCTCCATTATTTTGAAAGAAGAAAACTTTCATGGTACCCCATTGACGGACATCTATAATTTGCAGGCTTCCATACCGGTCAAGCAAGTTTACATGATGATCAGTTCTAACCAATGCTAAACCGTTATGAACAATCTGTTCATTTAGAAGCAATAGAAGTTTACCTAATTGTGATTTCAATGATACGTCTCTGCTTAATGCATAAGGCGGATCAACAAAAACAAGGTCATAACAAGGCTTGTCGAAATCAACCGGAGCTCCCACTTTAAAAACGTTTGCGCGGATATGTTTAGAGTTTTCCAGAAATTGTGCGCGTTGAAGATTTTTGTTTAGAATTTCTAAAACCCGAGGATCCTTTTCTGCAAATAAGCAAAATTCGGCTTCCCTGCTAAGTGCTTCGATTCCCAAAGAACCTGTGCCGCAGAAAAGATCAGCAACTCGTTTGTTTTCAGGATATCCTTTATTTTTTAAAATGCTGAAAACCGATTCTTTGACACGGTCGGTTATTGGCCTGGTGCCGGAAGTTTTGGGCGGCAAAAGTTTCAAACCTCTGCGTTGTCCAGCTATCACTCTCACAAATCGATCCTTTCAGGGGAAAGTCCTAAATCCTGGAGCATTTGAAAATCTTCTTTTACTTCACGCCCTGCCGTTGTCAGGTAATTGCCGGTCAAAATAGCAGTTGCCCCGGCAGCAAAAATCCAGCTTTGCATATCTCGCAGGTTCAGCACCCTTCCGCCGGCAACTTTAAGATTTGCATTTGGAAGTATAAACCGGTACAGAGCTATTATTGTGAGGATTTCTTTCGGCGGCAGTTTTTCCTGTTTTTCTAATTTAGTTCCTTCGATTGGATGAAGAAAGTTAAGCGGAACCATATCAATCTGCAAATTCCTTAATTCAAAAGCCATATCTATGCGATCATTCCACGACTCACCAAGGCCGAAAATTCCGCCACCACAAATGGCAAGGCCAGCTTGTTGGGCTGCTTGAATTGTATCTACTCTATCAGAATAATTGTGTGTTGTAACTACCTTTGAAAAATGATTACGGCTAGTTTCGAGGTTGTGATTATACCTTGACATCCCTGCAGCTTTTAGACTTTTGGCTTGCTCGGAATTTATAATGCCAAACGATCCGCATATTCCTATACCAAGCTCCTTTTTAATTTTTTTTATTAATGTTTCGATTCGCTGGAGTTCGGAATCAGATATGCTTTTGCCGCTATAAACTATACCAAAATATGGAATGTTGTCATCTTTTGCTTTTTTGGCGGCTTGAAAGATTTCTTCATCGCTGAGATACTCAGGTGACTGAAACTGTGTTTTCGCTGCTGAAGACTGGGCACAGAACGAACAATCCTGATTGCAGCCGCCAAGCCTTCCGGGAACTATTGAACAAACTCTGATTTTATTTCCAAAATTCTGTTCACGAATTTTGTTTGCCCAAAACAACAAATCCATAAATCCTTTATCAGCATTGTCGACCATTGTCATGGCTTGATGTCGATCTATTTGCTGACCGCTAAGTACATATTCAGCAATCAGATGTATTTTGTCGTTCATATCACTTCCATTAATTTAAATATTTATTCGCCGGAAAAGCACATTGTTTTATATCCTTAGTAAGTAAAGTAACAGTTCGCCACTTTGGGCTCCTTAAAACCATTCTTTTTTTATACTCATCTAAAGGTATTATAAGAAAAATATACTTGTTGTCATTAAAAACAAAGTAATCATATTCACCAAAATCTACTTCAGGCAATTCCATTTTATAAATGAACGCAAAAACAGCCTTATAGTGATTTCCGAATATTCTCTGCCAGTTTTCAAGCCCTTCTACGTCATCGATGCTGACCCAGGTTTGCAAAGCAGATGTCTTTTTCAAAGAATCCGCCGTAAACTTACGGCCTTTAACCTCCACTATTAATATCTGCCTGTCTTTTGAAGGTATTATGAAATCGAAACTTTTGATGCTTACCTTTTTAAATACTGCTCTTTTATTCTGGTCAACCGAAACATACTGGATTTTACGTTCTCTAAGCCAGGATTCAAAAGCTTTTTCATAATGATTTTTTGTGCTAAGTACAGCCATTAAAATAAGTTATTTAAAAATTCGCATTCAGTATCATCAACTTGAGAGTGTTGATATGAACTTTTCATAAGACAATTGGTTTTGATCTCCGGTTGACATATCCTTGATCACCAGTTCTTTTGCATCTAGAAATTCTTGTCCAAGAATGATAACATTATTTGCTTTTAAATCGGATGCTGTTTTGAGCAATTTACCAATCTTTCCAGATTTATAACTAAATTGAGCTTTCTTTTTTGTATTGCGAATTTTCGCAGCTAACTCCATCGAATCGACCATTAACTTATCATCGGTGGTGATTATATAATAATCCAGCTGAGTTTGTGCAGACTTTAGACCAAGAAGTCCTTTTTCCGCTAGAAGGATTTCCAAAACACAATCACCCATGCCCATTCCGGTTGCCGGTATGGAGGGTCCTCCGAAATCCTTTAGCAGATTATCAAACCGACCGCCGCCGCAAATCGCACGCAACTGTCCTACGATATCATGCACTTCAAACACAACGCCGGTATAATAAGCAAGTCCCCTAACAATAGACATATCGAAACTGCAATAATCAGCGATTCCCATTTTTTCAAGATAGCTAAATAACTGCTTTACTTCTTCGACAGCATGGAAAACTTCTTCAGTTTCTACTATGATCTCGTCAACTGAATGTACCGACATAAAATGTTTGATCTTGTCTGCCTGCTGGCTATCGGTTACCTGTTTTTGGAGCATCTCATCAAAAGCTTCATCCGGTAGTTTTGCTTTTTTGTCCAGCAAAACGTATAGATGTTCTAACTTATTTTCTTCGATTCCAAGACCTCTAAGAAGTGCAGATAAAAGTTTTCGGCTTGAAATCTTGGCTTTTATATCATTTGCCGTTAGACCTGTATCTCGTAGATAATCAATCGCGGTAAAAATCACCTCCGCATCAGCACGAACGTCATCAATGCCGATTATATCAACATTCCACTGAAAAAACTCACGAAGCCTGCCCTTTTGCGGCCGTTCTGCACGACAAAGTCTGGGCACTGAAAACCACTTGATGGGCCTTGGCAGAGAGTTGATCTGCTGGTTAACCATTCTGGCAAGTGTAGGGGTTATTTCGGGTCTTATCGCAAGCTCACGCCCTCCCCTGTCAGTCAGATTAAAAAGCTGTTCGGCAATCTCTTCCCCGCTTTTGATCTGGTACATTTTTAAATACTCGAATATAGGTCCGTCATATTCTTCAAAACCACTGCGTAACGATGCCTGCTTCCAACCATTGATTATAAAATTACGTATCTCCATTTGCGGCGGATAAAAATCGCGGGTGCCTTTTACTGGTGATATCTTCATTTTCTGCTTTTGACTTTCTTTTTGGATTTTGACTTTTTACCGGTTCTGTTGTTGTCAAATTTCACTTTGATGTATTCTTCCATTTGCTTGTCGTCGGTAAAATGCAGCTCGTAATCATATTCTTCATTTGTAAAGTCGCAATTATCCGTATGGTATTTGCGACAAATCGCGGGGCGATTTTCGTAATTCTGACATCTGTAATCAGCTTCAGAAAGATGCCTGCACTTGTTTTTGATATTTACATACCAGTCGCCATCTTCAACAAAAACAGTTACGTTTTCATGGCATAAATACCATCGGACATCTTCATAATCACCGCGGTCTTCGGGGGTGTCTATCTGCAAAGCGAAGTACCGACAGCACAAACCGGTGCATTTTTCACACAGGTTCTTTTTCTTACTTGCGGCCATAAAATCTCCCAGATCAAATAATAAAAAAGCCCATTATATAGTTTTTACCTCTTTAGTCAAGCACGGGAGAATTATGAATCCGAAGCAGCTTATATCAGATCGCATGCGTCTGCGGGCATCCAGTGCGGGTCTTTACCTTCCCATTTGATATTACATCCGATCGGATTGGTAACGGGGATTTCAACAAGTTTGCCCGCCAAAAGGTCCTCAATTGCATTTGCCAGGTTATTTACGGTAGCCTGGTCAGCATTTCTGGGGTTATCTACTTCCCTGCCGGTGTAAACAAGTGTCCGATTTTTATCAAACACGAAGAAATGCGGGGTCTTCAAAGCACCGTAAGCCCTGGCAGCATCCTGCGATTTATCCCGTAAATATGGCCAGGGCAAACCCTTTTTCTCTTTCATGTGCTCGAAACTGTCTTCGGAATATGTATGTTCACTATTGGAGTTAATAGCAACAAAACCGACCCCTTGAGGCATGTATTTTTTTGCGGTTTGTATTGTTACATGCTCGCTGCCTGTTACGTATGGACAATGATTGCAGGTAAAAAATACCACTAAAATATCCTGTTTAAAGTCCTCAAGCGTGTAATCTTTGCCGTCTGTGGCAGGCAAAACGAAATCTGGGGCTTTTTCGCCGATTTGCAAAGTAAAAGACATTTCTTATCCTCCCAAAAAAATTATAATATTTGCACAAATACGCATATAGGTTAAAATATAAAGCATAAGTGTAAATTTAACAATAATTTTAGAGGGGTTTACATGACTTTATTGAAAATAATTCTAGCTTTATTTGTACCGCCGGTTGCGGTTTTCATGCAGGTAGGGATCGGGTTTCATTTTTGGCTGAACATTGTTCTTACAATTTTAGGTATTCTTCCCGGCTCTATTCATGCATTATGGGTTATCGCCAAAAAAACAGAAAAACGTTTAACTTGATTGCTGGAAAATATCGAATGATATCTGCTCAGATTTGTCGAACTACTAAGTCATACTCATCAGTAGAAATCACTTCTACGTCAATAATATCCCCCTGATTGGAAGTGAAATTCTCGATCAGAGATACCGAATCAATATCTGGAGCTTGTCCGTAGTATCGCCCAGTTGCAAATCCTTCTTCCCCCGTTTGATCAACTATAACTTTAAGCTTTTGACCCACTTTTTTGCGGGAATTTTCAAAAGCTATTCTTTGCTGAACCTGCATAATTTCATGAAATCTTTGTTGCTTGATATCTTCTGATACCTGGTTATCCATTTCAGCGGCAACAGTACCAGCTTCTGGGGAATATTGAAAACAACCCAGCATGTCAAATCCTGTCTCATCAATGAAATTGAGAAGTTCTTCAAAATTTTCCTGTGTCTCGCCAGGGAAACCGGTGATTACTGTAGTTCTTAAAACTATGTCGGGAATAGATTTACGTATTTTTTCTACAACCATGGATGTTTTTTCACGAGTGTCAGTTCTACGCATCGCTCGCAAAATATTATTGCTGATATGCTGTATCGGCATATCTATGTAATGTAATATCTTTTGGCTGGAAGCAATTTTTTCGATTAAGGCATCTGTTACATTTGCCGGGTAAAGATACATAATTCTTATCCACTGAAAGCCGTCGATCTTTTCCAAATAACCAAGCAGCTCAACCAGCCCGTTTTCCATTTTCAAGTCTTTCCCATAATTGCTGGTATCTTGAGCGATCAATATCAGCTCTTTAACACCGCTTTGAGCAAGTTCATACGCTTCTTCCATGACCATCTCTAAAGGCTTGCTCCTAAAAGGTCCTCTTATATCCGGAATGGTACAAAAAGCACATTTTCTGCTGCATCCTTCACTTATTCTCAAATATGCGTAATGTCCGCCAGTTACTAACAGCCTTCCTTTATCGGAGTGAATTTCTCGATTACTACCCTCTAAATGCAGTTTATCACTGCCAGATTCAAGAGATTTGATTATTTCCGAGATATCATCCCTTGCGGAAAGCCCTACTACGGCATCGATATCAGGTACTATTTCCAGCAACTTTTCGCCATAAAGCTGAGCCATACAGCCAGCTACAACTACTTTCTGGATTTTTCCCTGTTTTTTCAAAGATAATGCACTGTTTATTTCAAAAAAAGCCTCCTCCCGAGCCGGTTCGATAAATCCACAGGTATTAATTACCACAATTTGGGCATCTTCTGATTTTTCCACCAGAGAAAACCCCTCTGTTACAAAATTAGCAAGCATTTTTTCGCTATCGACCATATTTTTAGGACACCCCAGGGAAACAAACGCGATTCTAAGGTTGTTTTTACTTTTTCGCTTGTTTTTGAGGCTCATAAACTTTATAATTCCTTAAATTATTTACACTTATTAATATTTTTAAATATTTCGTACCGATAATTATATATGGTTGAAAGATTAAGGTTATTTACAACTATATAAAAGTAATAATTTTTTTCCATTTATTTTTTATTAAAGCGGGTCAAACAATGCAAAAGGATTTTGTATTAAAACCAACTATATGGATTTTTACAACAGTAATAATGGTTATTAGCGGCGGTTGCGGCAACTTCTTCGAAAAAAAACCGACTGAAATCGAAACTCGTTTGATTCTGCAAGAGCTTGAACAGATCAAAGAAAACTCCAGAATAAAAAACCCTCTTCCAGAATTGTACCTTAAACAACCTGAAATAATAGCCACACCAAAGGGGTTAAAACTTTTCTATTTCAGTAAACAGCACCCCGTTGCCGAATTGGCCAAACTGGTCAAAGAACAAATGGGAAATTCTATCAGCGTAAGCCCCGCTACCAATCAGCTTATAATACAATGCGCCGACCAGGCAGAAGCTGAGAAAATTCTTGAGTTTTTAAAAGCAGTGGATGTTCCTCCTATCCAGGTTAATATTGACTGCATTGTATTAGAAAGATTTGCAGATGTAACAATGGACTGGGAAACAACGATCTTTATTGAAAACCTGTTTAATGAAAACATCACTTTAGGTGATCCGGATAACCCTGCTTTCCCAGGTGCTTCCCTCAGAGAGTCCAAACGAGCAAATTTCGGACTCGATATCGGATATCTGGATGTTGACGGTGATGTTTTTAAGGCTACCTTAGACATGCTTGTTTCTCGCGGTTATCTGAAAATTTTAATGAATCCTAATCTTGAAACAGTTAATGGTCAACCAGCCGAAATCAAATCCAGAGAGAATGCACCTATTCAGAGAATTGTTACCGGCAAGGATTTTGAACCATACAGTTTAACTGACTATCAGTGGGTTACAGATTCATTGAAAGTTACCCCACACGTTTACGCTGATGGATCGATCGGATTGAAAACAGAAGTAATGATCGGTTCAAGATCCAAGCCTGAAGGTGTCGTCCAGCTATCAATCATTACAGAAAGGTCTGCTACAATAGCAGAAAACAGAATTGCGCCGGGTCAAAGCCTCGTTATTGGTGGAATCAGAAAATCTGAGCAGCGTTCAGTTATCAGGGGTGTTCCGTTTCTTAAAGATCTTCCATTTCTGGGAATACTTTTTTCAAGTAAGGACTATGAAGAAAAAGGAACTGAGATTATTTTCATCCTTACACCTTCTATATCTAACAATGGCATTGATAACGAAATAGTTACCAAAGATATAAAAGAGAAATTCAAATCTCCGGCATATAAACCCGGAATCCAGGAATTAATAACTGAACCGTTCTCAGGCAATATTTACACTGAGCATGTTGAAAGGAAAGCTGCTGAGGCAGAATATCACAGGTTAACTGCTGAAATCGAAAGATCTGAAGCAAGAGAAGAAATCGAACTTCTGCGAGAAGAGTTGACCTATGAATCGGAAAGATTGAAACAGCAACAGCAAGAAGCACTCAAAGCCAGAAAGGAAGCGGATGAAGCACTTAAGAAGCTTCAGGAGAAAACGATTAAGTTTGAGCAGGAACAGAAAAAAGCCGTGGAATCTCAAAAAGCAGCCCAGGCTGCACAAGCCGAAGCTGAAAAACTGAAACAGTTAGCTGATGAGAAAGCAAAAGAAATCGAAAAGGTTTTGCAGGAGAAAAATCTGGCAAAAACAGAGGCTGAGAAAATAAAACAGCAAGCACAAAAAACGGCAGAAGATGCTTTGAAAAAAGCACAAGCAGCTCAGGCAGAAGCTGAAAAATTAAAGAAGATGGCAGTAGAAAAAGCTCAACAGGTCAAAGAGGCAGAACAAGCCCGAACAAAAGCATTACAGGAAGCCCAAGAAGCTAAAAAAGTTCAGGACCAACACCAAAAAGCGTTGGAGGAACGGGTTAAACAGTTACAGGCTGAAAAAGCCTCTGACTCTCAGTCTCAGCCAGAACCGAACCAGGTAGAAACTCAGCCTGCTCCTGAAGAAAAACCTGCCCAAGAACCAGCCCCTGAAGTTAATAATGATCCAAATGCAGCTTGATATATAATTATGAATGAGATAATCATTTACAGTGATGGTGGAAGCAGAGGCAATCCGGGACCCGGCGGTGCAGGATATTCGATTACCGATAAAACTGGAAAGCGGCTCAAAGGTAAGGGTTTCTTTTTAGGACAATGCACAAACAACGAAGCTGAATACGAGGGGCTCATAAATGCACTCCGGGACTGCCGAGAATTCAGTCCCAAAAGTTTAAAAATCTTTTGCGACTCGGAATTGCTTGTCAAACAGGTCAAGGGGCTTTATAAGGTGAAAAGCCCAAATCTTAAACCACTATACAATAAGGTTATCGGTTTACTAAATTCATTTGAATCGTGGGATGTTCAGCACGTTTACCGAGAAGAAAATGTCTATGCTGATAAAATGGCAAACCTTGCAATGGACCGCAAACAAGATGTAGAAGAATTTTTCAAACAAGCAAACAACGCTGGCAAGAAAACACGATTAGCAGTTTTAATAAGTGGCGGCGGACGTACAATGTTAAATATCCAAGAGCATATCGATAGCGGCTATTTAAATGCAGAAATTTCGGTTGTTATTAGTTCACGTTTGAAAGTGACAGGTGTGGAGAGGACAAAAAATGCCGGGTTGCCGTTGGAAATCATTCGCAAAAAAGATTTTGAAGATATTAAACAATTCAGTAATGCAATTTTGGAAATATTAGAAAAGTATAAAATTGATTTAGTCATGTTAGGTGGTTGGCTGTGTTTATGGGAAATCCCGAATAAGTATGAAAATAAAGTGATCAACACCCACCCTGCCCTGCTGCCCAGTTTTGGCGGACAAGGTATGTGGGGCCATCATGTTCATGAGGCTGTATTGGAAAGAGGCTGTAAATTAAGCGGCTGTACAGTACACTTTTGTACAAATAAGTACGACCAGGGACCTATAATAATTCAGCGAGCCTGTGAAGTTAAGGATGACGACGATGCAGACAAACTTGCAGATAGAGTTTTCGAACAGGAGTGTATAGCGGTGCCCCAAGCTATTAAATTATTTTGTGAGGGAAAACTTAAAGTTGAAGGAAGAAAAGTTAAGGTTCTAAGCTAATGAACAAACGTCAAAAAGCTCTGGTGATCAGACTTACCACAGTTATATTCATTACTTTTGCTTTGGTTTTTGGCGTAAGTATCTTTAAAGAATACGTAAACCGTTCAGAAACCATGATTGCCATGAAAGAACTTGGCAGGATAATAAAATACTATCGTGATAAAAACGGTAGTTTCCCACCAGAAAGTTTTGTTAATGATATCAAAGGTGATCTTCCGGGTTCAAGCCGAGTAGGAGAACTTCACTATAGAGGCAAATGGATCGATTATATGAGCGGACCTGAAACTGTAATCGCATACACCAAAAAAAAATTTTTAGGCATTTTTTTGCCTGATGGATATGTTATTCTAAGGCTAAACGGAAACGTTCAATGGCTACCTGAAGAAGAATTTGAAACAGAAATGACCCTGCAATGGCGATGGCAGGAACAACAGATATAAAAAAAGCGGCTTAACATTAAGCCGCTTTTAAAATTCCTTATTTTACCGTTTCTTTATTTTTTTTATTATCGGAGGTTTTCTCTTCAAGCTCAATCGTCTCAAACTTCAAGTGTTCCTCATCTTTAACATCAATCTTAATGAGTTTTTTCCTATTGAACTCTCCTCTAAGCAACGATTCGCTAAGAGGGTCTTCAACATAGTGTTCTATTGCTCTTCTCAAAGGCCTGGCACCATATTCAGAGCTGTATCCTTTTTCGATCAAAAACTCTTTAGCTGCACCAGTGAACTCAAGCTCTACACCATGTTCAGTGAGACGTTTGAATACTTTATTAAGTTCGAGTTCCACAATATGAGTCAAATCGCCTTTGGTTAGCGGATGGAACACGATGGTATCATCAAGCCTGTTCAAAAATTCCGGCCTGAAGAACCTTTCAACTTCTTTGTTGAGCAGTTCTTTCATTTTTTCGTAGTTAGCCTCGGCTGTCTTTTTACCGAAACCGAATCCAGACTGGTTTTTGATCAGATCAGCGCCAATGTTACTGGTCATTATCAGAATCACATTCCTGAAATCAACGTGCCTTCCAAAACTATCCGTAAGCCGCCCTTCTTCCATTATCTGTAAGAGCATATTGTAAACATCAGAATGAGCTTTCTCGATTTCATCTAACAGAAGAACTGAATACGGTCTTCTTCTTATCCTTTCGGTAAGCTGGCCGCCTTCTTCATATCCAACATATCCTGGAGGAGCACCTACAAGCCTGCTGACATTATGTTTTTCCATGTACTCACTCATATCGATTTGAATAAGTGCGTCTTCGTCACCGAACATAAATTCAGCAAGTGATTTGGCCAGCAAAGTCTTACCAACACCACTTGGGCCGATAAATACAAAACTTCCCATCGGTCTATTTGGATCTTTAAGTCCGCTTCGGCTTCTCCTGACAGACTTAGCGATAGCTGTGATCGCTTCATCCTGAGAGATAACTCGCTGGTGAAGCTCAGACTCAAGTTCAAGAAGTCTTTGTGCTTCTTTCTTCTCGATCCTGGTCAAGGGCACACCGGTCATTTTACTTACGACTTCGGCAATTATTTCAGTATCAACTTTCCCTGCTGCCTCTTTATTTTCTTCATACCATTTCTTTTGCATTTCATTTTTCTTATCAAGCAGTTGTTGTGCCTGATCGCGCAAAGAAGCGGCAGTTTCATAATCAGCTGCTCTTACTGCTTCGTCTTTGTCTTTTTGAAGCTGTTCGATCTGTTCTTCTATTTCATTTAGATCCGGAGGTTGAACCAGATTTTTAAGCCTTACTCTGGCACCGGCTTCGTCGATTACATCGATAGCTTTATCAGGTAAACATCTGCCTGTTATATATCTGCTTGACAGTTCAACTGCCTGGAACAGGGCTTCATTGGAAAATTTAACTTTATGGTGATCTTCATATCTATCGCTCAAACCACGCAGTATTTCAAAAGCCTCATCCTTTGACGGCGGCTCAACCACAATGGTCTGGAAACGACGTTCAAGAGCTGCATCCTTTTCAATATATTTCCTGTACTCGTCCATAGTTGTTGCACCGATACACTGTACTTCGCCTCTCGCCAATGCGGGCTTTAGAACATTCGATGCATCGATTGCGCCTTCTGCACCGCCTGCACCAACAAGCGTATGAAGCTCATCGATGAACAGAATAACATTTCCCGCACGTTTAACCTCATTAATCACAGCTTTGATCCTCTCTTCAAATTGCCCTCTGTACTTTGTGCCTGCAACCATCATCGCAAGGTCAAGGACAACAAGCCGTCTTTCTTTTAATATTTCTGGAACCTGTTTATTTATGATCTGCTGTGCAAGACCTTCGACTATAGCGGTCTTACCGACACCTGCCTCCCCGATCAATACAGGGTTATTTTTTGTTCTTCGACAAAGGATTTGAATCAATCTTTCGATTTCATCTGCTCTTCCAATAACAGGGTCAAGTTCGTCTTGAACAGCCAACTCTGTTAAATCACGGCCGAAACTATCCAATGCTGGAGTTTTACTTTTACCTTTCGGCTGAGAAGCTGATAGCGGTGGCTGAACATCATTCATTTGATTGAAACTGTTATCAACTCCTGCACCAAGAAGGTTTAAAACTTCCTGCCTTACATTTTCCAGTTTTAAACCAAGATTCATAAGTACCTGAGCCGCCACACCTTCGGTTTCTCTAAGCAATCCAAGCAAAATATGTTCAGTTCCAACATAATTGTGATTTAAAGAACGTGCTTCTTCAATAGCAAATTCGATTACTTTTTTCGCTCTTGGTGTCTGAGGAAGCTTGCCCATTGTAACCATGTCGGGTCCACTTTTTACAAGTTTCTCTACCTCAAGACGAAGCTTTTTGATATCAACATCCAGATTTTTGAGAACATTAGCTGCTACACCGCTTCCTTCTTTGACCAAACCCAAAAGAATGTGTTCGGTACCTATATATTCATGGTTAAATCTCTGAGCCTCCTGGTTAGCCAGAGCCATAACTTTCCTTGCGCGATCTGTAAAACGTTCAAACATAGTAAACCTCAATTCGCATTATCATTTATATTCAATTCTAAACACCATTTGAGATGTTGTCAAATTCAGACTTCATTATATACACCTAAATATACTCTATCCACCTAATTGAGTTCATTTGAGCCAAATAAATGGCCAGACCTCAGTTTATCGACGTTTTTTCACTTAAACTTTGGGTAATTGATGAAAAAAGCATAGATTGTACAAAAAAAAGGCATTCTGAAAAGAATGCCTTTTAACTAAGCAATGATAATCCTAAGAATTCTCTTCTAAAAGCTTTTTCAAATAGCTGTTTTCCCGCTTTGTAGCTTCCAGATCAAAAAGCAAATATTTTATACTAACCCTGAGATAATCAAGAGATTCCTGAAGATTATCTACACTTTTTTTCAGCTTTTTGTGGTACAAATTGGTCTGTTTAGCTAAGTTTTCAAGCTTTTCCTTTTGTCTCGGCGGCATAGTTCCAATTTCCTTAACTAACTCATCAAGCTTGTTTTCAAAATAATTTTCATCCATTCCATCACCTCGTAATTAAACCAATTTACCCTTTCCCCTGATGGGACAACGTTTATT
>CAZITB010000007.1:0-5135 GCA_964542055.1 uncultured Candidatus Kuenenia sp. | reverse complement strand
ATAGGCGAAAAATTGAAGGGTTTAGAGTAACAACCTTAAAAAACACTTTATTATGAGTTAAAATTTGCTTTTATTTGTTTATAAATTGACTTTTTTATCACAAAAAATTATCATGTAAGTATAAATTTTTTAGGATTTTTAAGGGCATCGAAATGGACTTTATTAACGACAGGCAATTCTGGTGGCGAATCAAGTGGCAATGGGTCTTGCTGATTGTATTTATTTCAGGCATTTTTATCGGATTGATTGCCAGAATGTTGGGCTTATTCGAGAGCCTGGTTTGGTTATCAAACGCACTTATTCTTTTAAGCCAGGCTCTATTTCTGACTTGTGCGATAATTTTCGCTTTTGCGGTTCTGGTTTTAGGATATGAACTATGCAAAATGTTTCGAGAAAATACGGATCAGCTTGTAAAGGTAAGCAAAGTACTGGCTGACCAGCAGAAGGTTCTCAAACAAATAGACCGAGGCGTAAGATTGAGCGAGACCGCAAAACAAATTGCTTATCGTGATGCAGACTGGGAAGGTTTGAGAGAAACTGTCCTTGAAAAACTCCATAAAAATGAATTTGAGTTGACCTATACCTTGATTGACAGCATTTCTAAACGCCAGGAATATAAACAGCTGGCTGATCAGCTTAAACAGAAAGCCGATAATTATAAAAATCTCAATCAAGAAGAACGAGCCAAGCAGGTAATTGACTATATAGAAAATTTAATGGCAAGTTACCAATGGACAAAGGCTTCTGAACAAATCGATCGTTTGATAAAGGCATTTCCTGATTCTGAAAAAGCACAGAATATGCCCAACGTTTTGATGGAGCGCAAAGATACCCGCAAAAAAGAACTTCTGGCTCAATGGGATGAGTCGGTAAAAAGGCAGGAAACTGATAGGAGTTTAACAATTCTCAAGGAACTTGATCTATACCTTACACCCAGTGAAGGATTAGCGTTACAGGAATCTGCCAAAGATGCATTTAGAACAAAACTTCATAATTTAGGGGTGAAATTCTCAATTGCTATCGCCGATAAAAATTGGCCTGAAGCAGTTTCCACAGGCGAAGAAATTATGCGAGAATTTCCTAACAGCAGAATGGCAGTCGAGATACAGGCTAAAATTGAAGTTTTAAAAAGTTTAGCTCAAAAATAATTCAAGTCAATCTGTACGTTGCTATTTCAAAGGTTTGCTATAACAAAAAAAGGCTTGTGAGATCACAAGCCTTTTTTATCCAGTACACTAAAAGGAGTCTGAATCTTTTTAGCGAAAATCGAAAAGGGACTGAGTTTTTATTATCGTAACCTGATCCGGGAAAGCATGGAAAGCATGAATATGAAGTTCATCCCGGCGGGCTTCGAAATCAAGATAACTAAATGGTTTCAAACCTTCAGTAGTTTCATTATCAAATTGAGTAAAAATCCCTCTATTACGTGCAAAACGCTCAAGGTCACTATGGCTTTGCCTGTAAAGATTGGGACTCATTTTCTCTACCTGAAAGTCCGTCATAAAGCTTAAGCCCCTGGTCAGGGTGCATTTGTGATTTCTTTGACCGCGGAAATTAAACCTTTCAATCAGTCCACGCTTGGGAAGCATCTGCGCCGGTGGAGCTATCAATTCGGTCAGGCAGGCATTTTGTGCATAAACACTGATTACATGTGAACAGCCGGTTTCCCATATAGTTGCTTCATATTTATCAGTTTTAAGGTGTCTTTTGGTGCAAATATCAAAAAGCTCAGGATGCAAAGGTCTCTGATAAAGCGAAAAAACCAACTCATTAACTATAAGATTTGTCTTAGGTGCTTTCATGACTTTCCTCTATAAGTCAAAATTATTTATTTCTTAATTCATTATATATAAAAGCCATGTACCATTTCAAGTGCATTATCAGTATTGATATCGTGGTTTTCAAAACTTATCGGACGGAGATTACACAAATACTAATGTGAAATAGATTTAACGAACATTAATTTTTTTAAAAAAAAGTTTCAATTGAATATAATTGAATTTAAAATTGCGATAATAATATCGTAAAATGCGTGAGTCCCTGCGGTTATGCCATATCCTCTTATTGCGTAAAGTACAGCAAAGTAAATTCCTGCCAGGGTCCTGAAAAGAAAACTTACCGTTGAAAATTTCTCGGGAACAGAGAACTCGCCATCCAAAAAGATGAAATGGTGGTGCAGTGAAAAAAACAGTGAACTGGCTATCACAGAAATAATAATGGCATGGGAGGGTTTTAGTCCTAAAATATCCTGAAAGATAATTATGAAAATACCAATCATGATTAATCTGAAAACCAGTTCTTCATAAATTCCGGCTCCTATTCCGGTCACAATTATTCCCATGAGATTTTTATTTGTTTCCGATCTAAATTGAGGTTGAGGATCAGAAAAAACGTCAACCTGTTCGGTCTGTGCAGGTGAAATATTTTGGTTTAAATAAATGGGGTTATCCATTGAGGGGCGATTCATAAGCAAACTTAACACAATCAGGGGTACTGCCAAAGCTATGCATTCCGCAACCATGACAAACAAATCCGGTACATGGATTTTCCATTTGGCTTTTGAAGTTATCTGCATTGCAAGCAAAATAATTAGAACAGCAAGTGGAGCGCCAATCCATGCTATTCTGGGTGTAAAACCGATAAAACTTAATAATTGTTGAATCCAGACAAAAGAAACCACCCTAATTTGCGAATGGTCTAAGCCTGTATTAAAGGCTATAGTTCCTATTTCGTAAAGGATAATGAATGGCACAAGAAATGTAATGGCGTAAATCGGACGAGCGGTTCTTTCCAGGTAGCTGTTTTCTGTAAATAACATCAACCTGTTAGATTCTTGATACCTTTTATTATTGGTCCTTGCGGTCATATCGGAGGATTTTAATATAATTTTAACAAATTCTAAAGCAAAAAACCTTTAATATTGATGGTTTGGCCTTCTGATAACGGTCTTTTTCGGCTCTACCTGCCAATTTACGCTTGCCTGTGCGTCAGTGTGCTTATTGCCAGTGTTCGGTAAAATCAAAAGGAATAATCCAAGTTTTTGAACGATTTCGCAGATTAAACGTATTAAAAGTGATTAAAGTTGATTTTTTGTCCCTTGATGTAGCGGGATGGATATGTTACATTTTAATTGTTCTTTCGAATTTAAATAGGGGGCGACTGGTATCGACCGGATGTCAGATCGCCAGGTGGCATGCCCAGGACCCGGTTGGCCTGGATAAAAAACCGGAACTTAATTTAATTGGCACTAGCCAGTACAGAATGGCTGCTTAAATAGCGGCCCGTTTCTCGTGACCTTTCCCGTGGGTTGCGTGTAAACGTCGAATAGCGGGATAGCTTGATGGATTGTCCGTTTCCTGAAAGCGAAACTTTACGGACTGGTCGAGTCGGAAGCCTGTTGATTGGCGTCTGATGAGACGAGAACTTAAAAAATCAACTAAGCATGTAGAAGCCTGCCGGGAAGTATCTCGGGACGGGGGTTCGAATCCCCCCGCCTCCATTTTTTAATATCTCCTTATTTTAGCCTTGGCAAGGACTTATGTATTAAGTAAATTACCATAAGAAGCTCACGGGAGCTTATCGGGAGTATGGGAGTAACTTATGCGGCAACCACGCAGCTTTCCTGCGGACATGAATTATGCATTATTTCAGGTCAACATTATCCCACTTTTGGAGCGGTTTTCATTTGTGCTCCAACTATTTTAAGTATTTATTCTTCATCTGTATCCATATCCATGTCCATATCCAGTGAATCATCGATGCAATAATCCTTAATGGCAGCAATGAATCTTTCACCATATTTTTTATATTTCTTCCCACCTACACCCTTAACCTCAAGAAAAGATTCAAGCGATACAGGTTTTTTCCTGGCCATATCTCTAAGTGCGGCATCGCCAAAAACTATATATGCAGGAATCCTCTTTGTGCCTGCTATCTTGGCTCGCAATTTTCTTAATTGTTCAAATAATCCTTTATCTACACCTTCCCACGAATCTGAAGCAACTTTTGACACTTTAGCTTTTTTGACCGCAGGTTTAAGTAAACGAGGGGTATCTTCTCCTTTTAAAACAACGCGGCCTTTTCCCGTAATTCGCAAGGTATTGTACTCGCCATATTTTTCAATATAGTCCTGGCCGGTAAGTTGTTCGATCCAATCACGTACTGTATGTTTTGAGTAATCGCTAAGAAGTCCGAATGTACTTAATTTATCATGGTTATTTTCCAGAATCCGGCTATTCTTTGAGCCTATTAATACGGAAGCAACATAATCGCCACCAAAACGCTGATCTACACGGAGAATACACGATAATATTTTTTGAGCTACTATCAGTGCATCGTCTATGTAATCAAATTCACCCAGGCACATATCACATGCATTACAGCTATCAGCCTCAATATCCTGACCAAAATAACGCAGAATTGCTTTATGTCTGCATACACCCTGAGTGCAGTAACTGTACATATGCCCTAATTTTGTCATAGCTATTTTTTTAGCTTCAGGGGGCATATCGCTCATCAGGCTTTTCCATGTTCCATAATCACCACCGGAGTAAAATAAACAGCATTCCGCTTCCAGGCCGTCACGACCGGCGCGTCCGCTTTCCTGCTGATAATGTTCAAGTGATTTCGGCATGCCTGTATGAATTACATAACGGACATTGGATTTATCTATTCCCATCCCGAATGCAACTGTGGCAACAATAATATCGACCTTTTCTTTTATGAACAGATCCTGATTTTCTTTGCGGTCCGTATCTTCCATGCCTGCATGATAAGGTGCTGCTTTGTAGCCTTTGCTTTGCAGTTGAATACATAAGCTGTCCACATCTTTTCGCCTGATGCAGTAGATGATACCGGACTCTTCTTTATGTCGGTCAACGACAGAGCATACCTGCTTGATAATATTATTTCGTGGTTGAACCTTGTAGATAAGATTAGGCCGGTCAAATGAGCCCACCAGCATCTCTGGGCTGCTTAGTTTTAATTGCTCTGCAATATCGCTTCTAACCTGCTCTGTGGCAGTGGCAGTATATGCTCCGATGGTAACCCCCTCAAGCACTTCCTTGAGCATTCCCAGCCAGCGATATTCCGGCCTGAAATCATGCCCCCACATGCTGACACAATGGGCCTCATCA
>CAZITB010000006.1:46440-48568 GCA_964542055.1 uncultured Candidatus Kuenenia sp. | reverse complement strand
TTCAATTTTCCACTTGCCGGGCAAAAACGCCCTTTTCCCCGAAAATCGGGCAAACTGCCCCAAACTTGACCCAAACTGAACAAAACTTGGGGTAAACTAGCCAAAACCAGCTCAAAAGTACCCAAAACCGCACCTTTTTTTATTTTACTACAGCCCAGCCTAAGTTCATCATTTACAAGCACTTACGTTAAATTTTACCCCGAGTCTTAAATACTTAGTGTCATTTTCGGCCTTGCAGCTTTGGTACAATCTCGACCATTCACGCAAGCAAAAAACACCTCCCTATTTCGCCCAAAACCTAACCACAAATATTTAAGCTTAAAAAAACCCACTTTATAATATTTATCGCCCCAAAGAACCTTTGCAACTGCTAATCTATACAGTATAATAACTGAATTAAGGACTCCAATAACTATATAAGGGATTGACTATGTATAGTAAGAAAATTACATTTACCCTGATAATCTTATCGCTGGCCCTGACCCTCACCAGCGGCGCAGAAACCCTCCGCCTGGGCCAGTCCGGTTCATGGCAGTCTGTCGGTTCCCAGCAAACCCCCGACTACCTGGAACAGATCGTAAAATTCAAAAAACTCATAAACCAGAACAAACCCAACGATCTAAAAAAGCTGACAAGCCAGCTCAAAGGCCAATATCCCCAGTTCGCAGGCGAAGATTTCAATGCCTTCGTAGAAGCCGAAATCCTCTTTGCCGACGAAAATTACCTAAAAGCCGTAAAAAAATACCAGGAATTCCTCGAGCTATATCCGCAAAGCGATTTTTATGAACCTGCCCTCGAGCGGCTCTATGACATCGCTGTCGCTTTCCTCAACGGCCAGAAAGTAACCCGCCTAAAGGTATTAAGGCTAAAGGCTTATGAAGAAGCCGCGGCGATAATGCATAATATCTCCGAAAAAGCCGGCAACCTGCCCATCGGCAAACGGGCACTGATAACACTTGCCGAAAACTACGAACAACAGGGAATGTATCTCCAGGCCTATGAGACATGGTCAGAAATCTACAGCCGATGGCCGACATCCGATACCGCCCAGCAGGCCCTTCTGGGCATGGCTCGCAGCCTGCACTCGTCATACAAGGGCTACAAGTTCAACTCTCAAAACCTCGAAAGTGCCCAAAGCTATTATCAGGACTTCAAAACCCGATATCCCGTCCAGGCCAACCAGCTGGAGATCAAACAGCAGCTTGCCCTGATAGAGGAACAAAAAGCCTATAAGGATTACGAAATAGCTAATTTTTACGAGAAAACCGGCGAAAAACAGGCAGCAGGATTGTACTATCAAGCCGTTATTGACCAGTGGCCAAAATCCTCCGCTGCTCAGCTTGCAAAAGACGCCCTCCGGTCGATGCAGACAAAAAAGCAAGAAAAACGCTCGATCTGGGACTGGTGGTTCGATCCCAAAGACAAAGATAACATGTTCTTTATTGACTTGCCCGACAAGCAGGATTAAATGCTTGTATAACAGTATCTTATGATAAAGTCGTTTGTGAATTTCATTTCAAGGAAAAACGATATGAAAAATAAATTGTCAAAATTAATAATTTGCCTTTTAGCCTCATGCGGGCTTTTATTTACATTTGGCGGATGTGTAACCAGCGATTATTCCGACCAGTGGCTCTATAGCGAGGATGTCTCAACAATTTACGTGGAAATGTTCGAAAACCGAACCTTCCGACGCAATTTGGAGTACACATTAACAGACGCCCTCGTTAAGAGAATAGAGGCCCAGACACCGTATAAAGTGGTGTCGGATCGTTCCAGGGCAGATTCTGTTCTATCCGGGGAAGTTGTAGCAATTAACGAAATCGTTCTGGCAGGAGAAAGACAAACAGGAAGAGCACTGGAAAAGCTGGCAACGGCTCAAGCCCAATTTTCATGGGTCAATCTTCGAAACGATGAGTATATTATTAAAGGCAGGGATGTAAAGGCTTCGACCAGTTATTCCGAGTTCCAGAACCAGACGATCGAATACGCCAAGGATGTTACAGCCAACAAGCTGGCCCAGCGAATAGTTGAATTGATGCAGCTTGATTGGTAGTAATTTTTTAAATATTAAAGAAAGAAATTGATGGATAAACAAAACGAGAAAAAAACACCAAAACAGACACCA